>JAFNQK010000324.1 GCA_017386165.1 Treponema sp. | reverse complement strand
TTCAAATCAGTAAAACACCACGAAGCCGAATCCGTTATTTCAACGAATTAATAAACAGATTTCCAACAAATGTTTCAATCACAGAGCTTTACCTGCGTCTTGCCCTTGAATATGAAAAAGAAAGCGAATGGGACGAAGCCTTAAAGTCTTATTCAATGTTCCTTGCTCAGCCGGATGCCTCTACAATTCAGATCACCGGGGAACCAAACGCATATAAAAAAGCCCGTCAGCTTTGCGGTTTTAGTACTTCTGCAAAAGACTGGACCTTTGAATCCCTTTCTGAACTTGAAACTGCCGTTAAAAAAGCTATTCGCAATTACGACTGGCGTTCGCTTGATAAATACAAAGCAAAGGTAAACTTCTTTTCTATGTCGTGGAAACAGGACGAAATGGATCCTAACGCCCAGGAAGAATTCTCAATGAAGAACTTTATGCGCGGAAACCGTGTCCGATATCACGAAAATCTGGACGAGGATTCCAATAGTACAGAAGCATACCTCAGAACTACAGGATGGAGTAATTACGTTCCTGTATGGTATCTGTATTTCCGCAAAGTAAACTTTCCTCTCGAGCCTGAAATCAACGGTAACTGGGAATGGGCCGGTATTTACATGGGTGAAAAACTCTAATGAACAGAAAAAAGAGTTTATTTACCCTGCTCTTTTTCATTTCTCTCAGTTTTTTAAACGCAGAAACCTCTACCGTAAAATACAAAAGCCTCGGTTTTTCAGGAGTAAACAAGCCTCAGGTTAAAGTTTTAAGAACCAAATACCTTACAACTCATAAAGACTGGCTTTACGGCATCCTTGATGACGGAGAGTGTTACAGAATCTACATCAGAAACGAAATTGAAAAACGCAATATGCCGGCAATTCTGGAATACCTCCCCCTTGTAGAGTCAAACTACAATCCTTACGCCCGTTCCAGTTCCGGAGCAACGGGACTCTGGCAATTTATGGCAAACAGTGTTGCAGGCCTTTTAATTCACAACGAATATATCGACGAGCGTCTTGACCCCTGGAAATCCACACAGGCGGCCCTCTCAAAATTAAACGACAATTACAAAATGTTTGGAGACTGGCTGATTGCGATTGCAGCATACAACTGCGGAGCCGGTGCAATGAAGAAAGCAATCAAAAAAGCAGGGAAAAAGGATTTCTGGTATCTGAGCGAAAATGGCTTTATAAGCGCACAGGCAAGTTCCTATGTTCCAAAACTTCTGGCCATTGCAGATGTGGCAGAAAACGCCCAGTATTACGGTGTAAAAATGCCGACTGCCAGAGCATGGAACGGCACTACCCTGGAAACTCGAGCCGGAATCTTTGAATATGTTTATGTAAAACACAGCGTATCCTTAAAGAGACTTGCCCACGAAATGAGAATCGATGAACAAACCTTTCTGGACTTAAACAGTGCCCTTGTAAAAGGAGTAACCCCTCCAAACAGAGAGTACTCAATCAGACTCCCGGAAGGAATGAAGGAAACAGCCGTTTATTCACTGCAGGAATTAGGAGTTTTTACTATAAACCACAACTAAAAATACCGATAAAATAGAAACAGAAAAGGATTTTTATATGAAGAAAATTTTATCGTTTGTTTTAGGAATTGCAGTATTTTCATTTTCGATTTATGCACAATACTCAACAGATACAAGCTGCATGGAATCTATAAGCCATGTAGACTGGACCACAAAACAGTTTGTTTCCCAGTTAAAGCTTGATATGCAGAAAGCTGACCTTGAACTCCCTTCCGGAAGAAATTCTGCAGAAAGAATAATTTCTACAAAAGCACCTTCTCTTATTAAAAATCCACTTTTAACTCTTTTTGTTGATTCTGCAAACTACCTTGGAGACATGGTAGCAGAAGAAGAAATCTCTCTCGAACAGGTTACCGAAGTAATTGAAAACTCAAAGCAGACCTGCGGCGTATTCTCACTTGACGGAAAGACTCTCAAAGCAACAAATACTATAAACCTGGACAATGTAAGCGAAATTCTGGTTAAACATAAGTATCCTTACACCCCGGAAGAACCAATTGAAACTATTTCCAGCCGGGCCTATACAGGAATTATCATCGACGCTAGAGGTTCTGTTCCTGTACACGGAGAATATATTTCCAGCGAAGTATATCCATGCTTTTTCCCAACTGTATGGGATGAAAACATGAATATCGTTTATGAAAAAAACATTGTAGACCGAAATATTGCTGCAAAAAAAGGTATCGTACATTACGACAGTTCGGATAATTTTGCAAAATATACACCAAAGGTTGGTAACGATCCTCTTTACATTAAGGCTATCAGAGTTTACGGACGAAACAGAACCGACCCGATTATCAAGAAAAAGGATGCCTTAAAAATCTTTACCGTAGAAAAAAACAGACAGCTCCTAAAAGATGGAAAAGTTATTATTCTCCTGGATAAAAAAAATCTTTCATACGATGTTAAGACTATTCAGAAAGACAAGGAATACTACGCAACCTACAGAACTGTTAAACAGTACCTTAGAAACAAAGAATATGATGTTGATTTAACCGAAAGCGAAACAGGACTCACATTCAGAGTTGACTTAAAATTCTATCCAGACTCCCCTGAACTGCTGCCGGAAGAAAGCCTAAGAATCCAGAAAATCGCAGATATTCTTGAAACAATCGTAAAAGACAATGAATTTACTATTCTCGTAGAGGGACACTGTGCCGACCTCGGAAAACCAGTAGGCGAAATGAATCTTTCAATCGACAGAACTATCACCGTAATGAATGCTTTGATTAATCAGGGCTTAAACAAAGATTTGTTCAGCTACAAGGGCTACGGCGCAACCCGCCCGATTGCTACAAACAAAACCGAAGAAGGCCGCGCTCAAAACCGCCGAGTAGACATCACCGCCCGCCCTAAGGCAACCTATATACAGAAAGACTGGTAGAATTAATCCAAAACCTTGTGCGGAAGATACTCGTAATTGATGTTTTGAAGCGAATCAAAAAGGTGCTGCTTTAAGTTTGGGTCATTATCGGTCAAAAGGGCTATTTTAGAACGGGCGGATTTTCTTGTGCTGTTCTCCTGATAATTACAGGTACAGGTAAATCCGTAATACCCCGCTTCTTTTGCGTGTTCGATAATAGTACTTTCCATAGAATAATACAGAGGTCGTATAACCGTAACCGGAAACTTTTCATACTTGAGACTCGGAATCATTGTACTCATCTGGGCTTTCTGGAGCATATTCATAAAAAGAGTTTCAAGAACGTCATCCATGTGATGCCCTAGAGCAAGCTTATTGTATCCGTTTTCCTGGGCATAGCGGTTTAATTCCAGTCGGCGCTGGCTTGAACACCAGTAACAGCTCATCTTTTTACCTTCTTTAAGGCGGCCTAAGACATTGACATCAATTTCACGATAGTCAACTTCCCATTCTTTAAAAAGTTTGAGAATAGAATCTGGCATCGGAGGAGCAAAATCCGAATTGACATGAAGGGCTGTAAACTCAAAATCAGCACCAGGCCTTTTTTTTCTGTTGGCAAAATATTCGATTAGAGCACAGGAATCTTTTCCGCCGCTGGCGCCAATCAAAATCCGGTCACCAGGTTTTAATAAATCAAAATCAAAGATAACCTTATCGATTGCTGAAAAAAGTCGATTATGATTCATAAGTTTTCCTAGAGATTATTAGAAAGCCAGCTACCGCTGACAACTTTTACATTTGAACATGAACGATACAACTCTACATTATTTTCGTTTACACCGCCGCTAACAAGAAACTTGACCTGAGGATAAGGTCCTTTTAGCGCCTTAAGATAATCCACTCCGCCAAGAACAGAAACAGGGAATAGCTTTAACAAACTAAGATTAAAGCCAAGTGCCTGTTCAATTTCACCTGGAGTTACAACCCCTGGAATTATAGGAAAATTATGTTTAACACACCATGAAACGGTCTTGGGATTAAATCCGGCAGAAAAAACAAACTGAGCCCCTGCTTTGTATGCCCTTTTTGCAAGTTCAGGACTTGTAATTGTTGCACCACCCACCAGCATTTCGGGAACCTGTTCCCGGATTGCGCGAATACATTCATCGCTTGCATCAAAATTGTTCAAATCACGGTATGCAATTTCCATGGCTTTGACGCCTTTATTCAAAAGCTTTTTTGCTGTCTGAACCGCCATTGCAGGCAAAGAGGTCTGAACTACTGCTACAACTCCGATTTCTTCCAGTAATGAATTAATTTGTTCCTGCTTTTTCATATTCTACCTTTGTATGCGACCTGTTCCGTTTCCGTTCATGAGAGTGATAATCTGATCTTTTGTTGCAAGATTAAAATCACCCGGAATTGAATGCTTGAGACAGCTTGCAGCGGTTGCAAAATCCAGAGCTTTTCGTTCTCCGTCTTTTTCTTGAGCAAATTCTGTCAGGCCATAAATAAGCCCTGCCGCAAAAGAATCTCCCGCCCCTACTCTTTCAACGATATTTTCTATATCGTAGTGAGCACTTTCATAAAAACCGTCAGTTCCGCTTAAAACGCAGGACCATCCGTTTCTGTCTGCACTATAGCTGTGTCTTAAAGTTACGGCAACATATTTTGCATTTGGAAACTGTTCCTTTACATCAAGACATAAGTGACGGTAACTTTCCTGAGGGGTCTGAAAATTCTTTAAAGGAATGCCGAGACAATTCTGGATATCTTCTTCATTGGCGATAAGAACATCTGCATAAGAAGCAAGATTTCTCATTACATCCTTTGCAGTTTTTCCATATTTCCAGAGCTTTTTGCGATAATTTAAATCAAGACTGATTTTTACACCGCGAGCCTTGGCTTCTTTTAGAGCGTACAGAGCGCAATCACCGGCTTCCTGACTAACTGCAGGAGTAACCCCCGAGAGATGAAACCAGGTAGCACCAGCAAAAATCTGATTCCAGTCATATTCCTCAGGTTTAGATACAGAAAAACATGAACCGGAACGGTCATAAATTACCTGACTAGGTCTCTGACAGGCACCGTCTTCGAGATAATAAATCCCCAGACGACCGTCTTTATATAGAGGATTTGTATTTACACCGTAATATCTCAAGCTCGATTCTGCACTTTTACCTACATAATTTTCCGGCAAAGCAGTGACATAAGAAACATTCTTTCCTAATATCGCGAGACTTACTGCAACATTGGCCTCACTTCCTCCAAAAACAGCCTCGAG
>JAFNQK010000323.1 GCA_017386165.1 Treponema sp. | reverse complement strand
TGCGTTTGCAATCTTCTGCATCAAAATTGTTTTACCAGCCTTTGGAGGAGCAACAATCAAAAGACGCTGGCCCTTTCCGATTGGCGCAAACAAATCAACAATACGGGTAGAAACTTCTGTGCTTACTGTTTCCAGACGGAGCTTTTCATTTGGATAAAGCGGTGTAAGGTTTTCAAAAGGAACTCGAGTCTGAGCTACGCGTGGTTCATCATAGTTGATTTTTTCAATGCGGAGCAAAGCAAAAAAGCGTTTTGGACGATGCAATGCATTAGAATCAACACCACCAGAAAGAACCTTTCCAGAGGTAGGAACTGTAACGTTATAAGCACGGGCAAGACGTGTAATAGAATCAAGAAGAATAACAACGTCCCGCTTGTGTTCAACGAGGCGCTTTGCTTTTTCAAGAACCATTTCAGCAACCTGAACATGGCGTGTAGCCTGTTCATCAAATGTTGAAGAAATAACTTCTCCCTTGATTGCGCGTTCCATTTCTGTTACTTCTTCCGGACGTTCATCAATCAAAAGAACGATTAAATAAACTTCAGGATGATTTGTTGTAATAGAATTTGCAATTTTCTGCATCAAAGTAGTTTTACCGGCTTTTGGAGGAGCAACGATCAAAAGACGCTGACCTTTACCAATTGGGCTGAACAAATCAACGATACGGCTTGATACTTCTGTAGAAATTGTTTCGAGTCTGAGTTTTTCTTTTGGATATAAAGGAGTAAGGTTTTCGAAAGGAATGCGAGTCTGAGCAACGCGAGGTTCATCAAAGTTTACAGTTTCAATTCTAAGAAGAGCAAAGAATCTTTCCCCTTCTTTTGGGCTTCTGGTCTGACCGTAAACTGTATCACCAGTCTTAAGATTGAACAAACGAATCTGACTTGGTGAAATATAAATATCATCCGGACCAGGAAGATAACTGTTCTGTGGAGAACGAAGGAAACCGTATCCGTCAGGAAGGATTTCAAGAGCACCAGAAGCAAAAATAATTCCGCCGTGTTCTGAATGGGCTTTTAGAATTATAAAGATAAGCTCCTGCTTTTTACGAGGTGCTAGATCTTCTTCGTTAAAGCCGTATTTGGTTGCAAGCTCACGAAGTTCGTGCATTCCCATTGCAGTCAAATCGTTAATCAAAAGTCTTGGCTTAGAAGCATTTTCATCACTTGAATCTGCATCAGGATTTGGCTGTAGAACAGAAGGATCTACGGTACCGGTTGCAACAGGTAAATCGGAATGTACTCTGGAATAATTTGTCCTCATCTGAGGTTTACGATTAGCATATTTTGAATTTTTGAATTGAGAATAAGAATGATTTTGATTTTCTTGATTGTCAGTTTCTGATTCTTCAGAGTTTTCGGATGGTTCAGTATTTACTTTTACGGTTACTTTTTTCTTAGGTCGAACAACTACTCGTTTAACTGGTTCAGGAGAATTTTCTTCTGTGATAGAAGACTCTTCTACGTTCTGCTCATTTTCTGAATAATTTTCATCATCATTTGAAATCGAGTTCGATGATTCGTAAGAAGCCGGCTGAGCATCAAAATCGAGAGTAGATTGCATCTCATCAGCCATTGCCTGCTCTTGTTCCTGCGGTGGACGCTTTCGAAAGGCCATTAATAATACTCCATTCTATATGTATTTGATTTATTAAAATATAGACAAAATGATTGGAAATTGATAAATCTCTGATATATCCATTATTACAGAATTTCTATAAAAAAGTCAAATAAAAAAATCATTTAAAATTATTCAATTACATCAGTGCGCAAAACCATAGCCTGTTTGTATTCATTTGATGCTGTAACAAAGAGATTATCTTCTGGTATTTTATCAAGCATTGTTACCTGTCCTTCAAATTCAACATTATTTTCAATACGGATTCTAGAAGTAACAATATCGCCGATTACAGAACCACCAGAACAAATTTCTACTCTGTCAGAAGCTTCAATATTTCCAGTTACAGATCCAGAAATAACAATCGATTTTGCAGTCATCTTTTCTACTGTACAGATAGCATCTTTTGCAACTTCGAGATTTCCAGTAGATTTAATTCTTCCATTAAACTTACCGGTAATAATTAAATCATCACTAAATTCGAGAATTCCATCAAATTCTGTTTCAGGACCAAAAACGGTAAGAGTTCTTTTTTCTTCAATCTTTTCTTCTGCTGATGTTTCTAAAGCTTCTTTTTTAGACATAACTTAATTTTACTCGATTTTATCGTGCATTACAATAGCACTTTTTTATTCTTTTATTACAGGAATTTTACAAACTAAATAATCTTCAGTCTGGATCTTGCACTTCGTTTCAATTTTACCGGTAGAAGTAATATAGCAGGTAACTCCGTCAACGGTGCTTCGTACTGTCGGTATATGATTCTCAACACTTCTAAAAACCGCCATCTGAAGATGCTGCTTTCTGCATTTTTTACTCTTGGACCAGGCATCATTACTCATATTTAAGAAAGCCCTGGCACCATTTTTATAAAACTTTTTACAGTCATTTCCAAAGGTATCTTCAAAACAAATTGGAGTACTGAACTTTAAGCCTTTATACTCAAACACAGTATATTCTGTACCAGGAGACCAAAGCTGATTCTGACCATTTAGCAGAAACTTATAAAAATGCGGAAAAGCTTTTTCATAAGGAAAATACTCAGCAAAAGGAACCAGATGGATTTTAGAATAAACCTGAGGCTCCGGCGGAATTACATTCTTTTTGCTCTCAAAGAAAAAAGCACTGTTGTATTCTTTTCCGGTTTGTAAATCCACATTAAAATTACCGATTACAAAGGCATTATCTTTGCTTTCAATATATTCCAAAAGATTTTCTACATACTCAGTTCTTTTTACATCCTTTCTCAAATACCAGGCTTTATTGATTGACGGTACAATTGCAGTTTCTGGCCATAAAACGATATCAATTTTCTGGGACTCAAGGGCTTTATCAGTGTATTCTTTAAGAACCGACAAATCCTTCCAATATGCATCAAGCCCGTTAATCCATGGGTCACTGTTATTTTGAATTGCACAGACGGTGACTTTTTCACATTTATTATCGCGAACATTGATTTTATTTATCTTTACAGCACCATAAATACAATTCGATACAATAAGACAAAGCTGAACAGAAACAAGAATAATACTAAAAAAAGAAAGCTTTCTTTCGCTGCAAAGTTTATATATTAAACAGGAAGAAATAACCAGAATAAAAGTTACGCCCCACACCCCAAAAACATCAGCCGATTGAATAAAAGACAAGATTCGATATTGAGAATATCCAATTACCCCGTAATTAAATCCTGCAAATCCAAGTGTCTGAACAAACTGATAGAGCATTAATAATAGAATCTGACAAAAGAAAGAATATTTAGAAAGATATAACTCAACAATTTTTAAAAGAACAAAAAGAACTGAACAGTATAAAAAGAAAAGAATCCAAACTCCCAGCATCGAAGCAAAGTCATAAGTTACCAGCCACCATACATAAATCGATGAAGAAAAGATTCCGTACAAACCGCCATAAATCCAGGCGCTTTTTAATGAAATACGATTAACAAGAAATAAAACGGGAACAAAAACAAACCAGGAAATTATAAAATTATTAAAGCCAAAAAGAAAAGAAGAAAAAATTAGAAGTGCAATTGAAATAAAATCGATTCTTTTATTCATGTTTTGCCGGTTCTAAATCCCACAAAGCCTTTTTTAATTCCTGACCGGCTCTAAATGCAGCAACATAATGTGGAGCAACAGAAAGGGTCTCGCCAGTTTTTGGATTATGAGCGCACTCTCTACCCTTTCGTAATCTAGGCTCAAAAGTTCCAAAACCTCTCAATTCAATTGTAGACCCTTCTTTTAATGCATTCTTAAGTTCAAGCAAAAAATCGTCCAAAACTTCCTGGACAACATATTTTTCGCAACTTACTTTCTGATAGATTGATTCTACGATTTCAAGCTTTGTTACTTTCTTTACAGCCATAAACCTCTCCAGATAAAACTCTTTTATTACACAAAAGGCTGTCAAAATCACTTTAGACAGCCTTTAATAGTTTTAGAAAGAAAATCCAGTCAGGCACTCCCAACTGGATTCTTTGACAAATAATAACTTATAAAGTTATTTAGCTGCTTCAGCAGCAAATGAAACATTGTAAAGTTTCATCATTCTTGACTTCTTACGAGAAACAGCGTTGCGTGTAAGAACACCCTTACTGCGAGCTGAATCCAATTCGCTTACAAGTGTCTTAAGTTTAGCTTCTGCAAGTGCCTGATCTTTTGCATGAACAGCTTCTACAAACTGTTTTGCATATGTTTTGCAAGTACTCTTAATAGCCTTGTTATGAAGTCTGCGAACTTCACTCTGAGCATAACGCTTTTCTGCAGATGTTTTCTTAGTTGCCAAAGGGGACCCCCAAAAAAAAGTTAACTTTAAGTATATTAATGACTAGAAAATAATTAGTCAATAAGATTTTAGTTATAAATCCGGATATAAAAAAAAGGCTGTTTATAAGTCAGGCCCAAATGACCAGCTTATTAAACAGCCTTTATCAAGTCCTAAGACTTAATTATTTTGCATCGTTAGTTGGTGCATTTGAAGAACCATCTTCGTTCAAGCTAGATGTGAACTGGTCTTCTTTAGCCTGTTTAGCTGCTTCGAGGAAGCGGTTAACCTGCTTGTTACCAAAACGTGCCATTTCTGCTGCCTGACGGTCAGCTTCTTTCTTACCAATGATTCCCCAAAGATCTTCATCAGCGATATCACGATCTGAAGTAAGAAGTGCTTTATCGTAGATTACTTTTACATCTTTGAAGTATCCAATGTAATCGCCACCAATGTGGTTAGCATCACGTGTTACCTGGAAACCAGTGAACTTAACGAATGGGATACCACGTGGATAGATTGGATATACACGGATTTCACGGTTACGGATTTCAGTGATGTACTGAGGGTTATTCCATACAAGAGTTTTCCAACCATCAAAGTCAAGATAACCCATGAAATAACGGCGTTCTACACCATCGTTGTCCTTAAGAAGAACATAAAGTCCTTCTGGATAGTTCATACCCATTGTTGTAACAGCAATAGATTTGATTGTACCAACGTTCTTCAAAACACCATAACCATCTTCGAAAAGTGTCTTTCCGCTAGCTTTTTCTTCGTCAGTCTGTTCCTGACGATCACCATTTTCATCAGCAGAAGTGAATGGTTCGTAAGCTGGGATTTCAAAAGGTGGTCTGATATATGCATGTGCGTTCGAATTCCATTCTGGGAATACAACACGAACACCCATTACATCTGAACCAGCAAATGGAACATTAGCTTCAGCCTTAACTGGTGCAGCTACTACAGTAGAAAGACCAAGACTCTTAACTGTGCGAGCTGAAGAGTTCAAGCTTACTTCCCAACGTGGAAGAGCAAGTGATGTCTTCATAAGATCTTTTTGATCTTCTGTAAATGTAGCACCGGCAGATACAGAAAAGTCCATTACAGTACGACTGTTTTCCTGTGGATTTCCGTTTTCATCTGCACAGCAATCAGCTTGAAGTTGTGTAAAATCGATGAGAATGCCTTCTTCTGCAAAAGCATTAACACCAACAAGCAGCATAGCAGCTGCTACAATTGAAAAAGTCCTCTTCATAAGAAGCTCCTTTTAATAATGCGATGTAGCCTTGTATAAATAATATTATTGACTAAGACCCACAATTTGTCAACGCTTAAAATAGAGATTAATTCCTATTTTTTAACAGAAAATTAATCAGCATCAAAAGCGGTTTTTCCATCAATAAATAATTCTATCTTATTGATGCTTCCAAAGTTTCTGAAAACATTTTTCTCGAATAAATCGATCTGTTTTCTAAAATCTGTTGTCTGAGAATCAGCTTTTAACACATCATCAGACAGGTTTATATAGAGAACATTATCCTTTTTGAAACAAGACAACACCTTTGTTCCTTTTTCAAAAACAGGAGTACAATGTTCAGAAACTGGACCAAGTAACAATTCATCAATGTAATTTTGTATAGGTCCCTGCACAGGTTTTGCAGGCAGATACCGGTATTCAACTCTATATTTGTCTGAATCCGATGACTGGTATACAAAAGATCTTCTAATTCCTGGAAATTTAATAAACCAAGCGACCAGAGAAATCAGCATTGATGCCAAAATAACAAGTAGTATTGCGTAAGATGTTCGCTTTAATTTTGGTGCTTCAATTTTCATTTTGTAGATGTAAATCCTCTTGACCGTTCAAAATGTGTAACGAATGCATTTATACCGTTGTAAATTCCTAAGGCAGTTTTCTGCAAGTAATCATCAGTATGAAGAAGCTGAGCTTCTTTCTGATTGGTTACAAAGCCAACCTCAATCAATACGCTTGGCATATTTGCATGCTTTACGACAAACCACTCTTCTGCTTTTATTCCCCGGGCTTTTGATTTGTCTCCAATCTGAACCTGAAGACCATCCATGATAAATTTGGCGATGAGAATACTTTCTGTAGTATACTCTTCTTCCATCATGGAATTCAAAATCGGGAATAAAGTTTTATCATTATCTGCTGCAGATTTATCAATTACAGTTCGTCTATATCCAGGGGATAAATACCATACTTCGTAGCCGCTGGACTTTTTATCCAGAGAGGCATTTGCATGGATTGCAACGAAAAGTATTGCTTCATCATCTGCAAGTTTTACATTATTTGCAATATCTGTTCTTTCATTTAATGTAAGAAAAATATCAGTACTGCGGGTCATGATAATCTGTTTTTCAGGATATTGTTTTTTTAACATGGCATACAATTTTTTGCCTGTTGTAAGAACAACATCTTTTTCCTGAACTTTTACAGATTTTCCGTCAACCGTTATTGTGCCGATAGCCCCAGGATCTTTTCCTCCGTGCCCCGGGTCAATAATAATAGCACCGATTTTATAACCACATTTTCCTTCGTTATTAGAAAAATGCTCTGCAGCTTTATCAAAAAAATTCTTAGAAATTTTAATCTCATTATTTTCAATAGATGGAGCATCTGAAAAAATAATAAGGGAACTGTCCAGAACCACTATTTTTTCTCCAGGTCTGAAAGTTAGCTGGTGATTATTTTTTTCAAGCATTCCTGTATTTGTAAAGGAATCCCAGTAAAAAGTAATTCCACTTTCTTCTGCCTTTTGAATTAATGAAAGTTCATTTTGAGAAAAAACAGGCTGTAACATAAAGATAAGGCTTATTAAAATCCAGATCTTTGATTTTTTTAAGAAATTTTTCATAACTCTACTTTTTATATATCGGCAGAACTATCTGAAACATAAATAGCAGCCTGCAATCCGCCTTTTAAAAGTGCTTTCCAGAAACGTTTTTTGTCCATTTTTGGATGATTTGGCATATACAAATCAAATCTTCTGGCAGTTTCAAGAGCTGTAAGATAATTCCAGTCTTTTTGAGGAGTATCCAAAAGTGAATACAAGTCATTCTCCAGATTTTTTAAGACGCTTGTATTTTCAGGAATATCCCCTTCTATATTAAGCATATCGACTTTGTCAAATACAGAATATGCTGAAGGTGGAAATCCATTTTCATCATCAAGACAAACTCCGTATAAGAAGTCCTCTGTTTTTTGATTATTCGGTTCAAGACGGATAATCATTTTTGAACAGGCAGTCTGACTTGAGTTTACTGCAGTTTCATAATCTTTATTAACAGAAATTATATTTCCGCATTTTTGTACATTATTCCGCGGAAAATCGATTTCATCCCCTTCTTTCATGCCACGGGGAAAAACATTCATAACATTCTTCACTCTGGAAGCATTTTCAAAGCCTTCAATGCTTTTGATTTTTCCAGGAATTGAAATCCAGGCCCGCTCTGCACTAACCTTTTTTGAAGGGATTTCATACAGTTCAAAAGCTTCATTTGAAGCTGCAAGAATGTTTCTTTTTGCCAATAACTGCTTTGGTTCCATTCCGCATGCAATCAACAAAGCCTGTTCTGTAAGATTGATTTCAGAAGAATATGGGAAGGTCCAGCCGGACATATAGCCACCAGAAAGCCGGGCTGCAATTTCACCAATCTGTGGCCCATTTTTTGTGTATTTAATATCTGCTTTTGCGGCTCCGCAGGTTAATCCCAAAGCCTTAACGCCACGGGCAAAACATTCTATGAGTTCCCGCTTTTTGGAACTTTCAACTTTTGTTGGCATGGTATGACCGGTTTCAATGAAATAAGGGGGATAATAAATATGACGGTCTGCAAAGCCGGTGATGGTCATGGTTCCGTTATAAACCAGGGCATCAATACTGTATTCAGGGCCTTCCATATATTCTTCGAGAATAATTGTCTGGGTACGGGAATTTTCAAAGGCAATTTTACATGCTTTATAAGCCTCGTCTTTAGAACGAATCATTCTGCAACCCCGGGCCCCCATATTATCTGCAGGTTTAACTACACAAGGAAATCCCAGGGATTCGAGAATAAAATCAATTTTTTGAGTTGTATAATCTTTTTGTGAAAGGCTGAAATATTCAGGAGAAGGAACCCCTGCATCCTTAAAGCACTTTCTCATTCTTGGCTTAATGCTTGCGTTTAAGGCAGCCTCGTAATCATGACAAGGAAGTTTTAAGGAACTGGCGGCATAACTTACACTGGCAGAAAAATCTGTTCCTGCAGTAAAAATTGCACACAGATTTTCATTATGGAGAAGTTCTCCTGCATATATCAAAATCTCTTCTTTATCTTTAAGATCTATCTGCTTGAATACATCTGCCAGAGGAACTGCAGTAGCATTTGGATTAGCATCAATGACAAAAGTCTTAAAGCCGAGTTTTTTTGCTGCATTTATGGCAGGTTCCTGCATCAAACCTGCACCAAGAATTAATACTGATTTTGTCATCCGTAAATCTACCTTATTTTTTTACAGTATACTTCGAAAGTATCTCCAAGTTTTTTTATCTGACTGATTTTTTCATATAATTTATATCGATAATCGTTTGGAGAAATATTTTTATTTTTGTTCACAGGGAATCGTTCTGGATGATGACCTGTAGAAACTACCTTTAAAACCTTAAATCCATATTTTGCAAGGATTCTATCAGCTCGAGAAGGTTC
The DNA here is from genome assembly GCA_017386165.1 of Treponema sp. GTDB lineage: Bacteria > Spirochaetota > Spirochaetia > Treponematales > Treponemataceae > Treponema_D. Next base: position 389 of record JAFNQK010000323.1, on the reverse strand, counting down.
CCAGATGGTGTAATGGTCGCTTGGGCTTGCCTTAAAGAATTCATCACGGTTTAACTTGGCACTGACACCGGAACCGCTTGGAGTTGAAAAGGCAAAAATTCCATCTTCTTTTACAATTGAACTAACTTTTTTGAGAACTGAATCCAAATCACTGAAATGTTCAATTACGTACCACATTGTAATTGCATCAAAGCGGTTGATACCAAATTCCCGGGCTGGATCAAATTCTGGAAAAGAAGCCTGAACAGCCGGATACAATAAGCTTGAACGAACATATTCAATTGCATCTACGGCGATATCGGTTCCGTATGGGCGCCAACCTGCTTCTCCAGCAGCTTTTAGAAATGGTCCGTAAGCACAACCGATATCAAGGACAGTTGGATTTGAGG
>JAFNQK010000322.1 GCA_017386165.1 Treponema sp. | reverse complement strand
GAAAATCCTTTTCCAGAATAAATAGCATTATATATGGCACAATATATTGATGTCAATTCACTCTTAAAAATGCCAGCATATCTTGAAGAATTATAAAATTGGTATGGTCCTGATTGTATTTATTTTATAATTTTGTATGCTTCTGTTAATGCATGAAATTCTCTTTTGTACAAACCATAATCTGCAATGTTTGTTTTATGATAGCTCTCATAATTTCCAAATATTTCCATAGCCTTTTCTAATGGAAGCCAAACTGTTTTATAGCCAGCCTGTTTTTCATTTTCTGTAAGATGAACTTTTCCCGTATTTTCAATGACATCACAAATAAAATAATGGTTTATATGTCTCCAATCTAAAAACAATTCTTCAATTTCTAGATAAGCTAGTTTTGCTTTTACAATTATTCCTGTTTCTTCTAACATCTCTCTTTCACAACATTTTTCAAGAGATTCATTATCTTCTTGTCCGCCACCAGGAATTATATACTTTCCTTCATTTGATTCATAACATAATAAAACATTTCCGTTATTTATTATAATTCCTCTGCATGCATGACGAATATTGTTTACACATCCTTTGTAATCATCATTTATTAATTGAATTAATTCCATTTCTTTTTGCCACTCTTTTACATACGCAGATATCAGTATCATCAACATTTAAAGAAATTGTATCATCGCTTTCTGCTGTATACTGGATTCCAATCCAATATCTAAAAGTTGAAAAATCTGCAACAACATAGTCACTTGCATCGTACTTTATTCTTTCTTCTTCAGTTAAGGTTTTGGGAAGAAAAACTTTATCTATATATAATTCTCCCTCTGTTTTTTTCCCTTTCTCATTCAATACTATATAATACTTATTATTATTCTTGCTAATTTCTAGCTCAACAGGAATTTTAGTATTTTCTTCAAAACAACCGTCTTCTTCTTTTACAAATTCTTCCCATTTTCCAACATACCAATCTAATTCCCTAATTCGGGGGCTAGTTTTTGGATTTTCAGGAATTGATTCGTTAGTTTTTTTTAAATTACAACTAACACAAACTAATACTGTGAAAATAAAAAGTGAAAATATTATGTTTGATATTTTTTTCATTTTTCTTCCTCCATAAGCAGGCCAGAGGTCTGTCGGTTTTTAATATTTAGTAATAAGGTTCATTCAGCTGAACCACCAAAAAGTTTATTGATTTTATCTGCATCCAATTCACTTATCTTTATCGGCGGCTGAATCACTCGGGATTTAGTTTCGGTTTCAATATCTAAATCTCCTTTATCATGGTTATAGATATATTCATCTACCGTTGAATCGATTTTATACAGGCATGGTTCTCCACCTATTTCCTTGAAGAATAAAAGTTCACGCCAAAAATATCTTCCACCGCCCCAATGAAAACTAAGCGAAAAACCTTCAACAGTTTCTGCAAAATCAGGAAGTTCAAAATTCCGTACTTCTTCGTAGCCGGGAAAATCAATATTCCAAGTCGCACCGTCCGAACGGGAAATTAAAACAGAGGCTCTGTCACCGCAATATTTATTGATTAAATTTGAATCCATACTTTCGAGTAAGTCTGGAGGTATGTCTATCCGTTCATATATAACTTCGTATTTGTATTGCATTTTCGGCGTCTCACAATAGACAAGCGCGGAAAATGTCGCAAACAGTAGAAATATCTTTTTCATTGTTTCCCGATATTATGTACCTTCTTCATAATATAATCAACAACCAAATTACCCGGTGCGGGTGCCAATGTAAAAACTGTTCAAACCGAAAAACAACTTGACCGGTTTGCCAGCTTTAAATAGCCACCGTAACAGTCCACATGAGCGTCATCAGCTAAAACCTTCGCCAAAGTAAACGGATAATTTGTATAACATAAAATAAATAAATAGTGCAGAAGGAAATTAAGCTTGCCATTCCTATTGCGTTTGAAATTGGATGGACAATTTTTCTACAACGGTATTCACTTGATTCTGCTCGCGGCATTAATGTTATGATAAATGAAACAATTGGAATTGCAATAAAAAAGCCTCTTTTGCCAGCATCATGCATTCGGCGGACTCCGACACTAATAATAGCAGGCATTATAACAACTGAAAATATGTAAATAAAACTCAGCAAAAAAGGATAAACGCTAAATTCGTAATTCGCACGCATAACATTGGAAAGGACAAAAAGAAGAATTTGTATCACAGCACAGAATAAAATGAAGAACCAATATTCAGCCCGGCTTGCACAGCCTTTAAATGAAAATGATTTTGCGAAGCAGCTTTTTATCGCCTGAAAAAATCCAGTAGTTTTTGCAGCAAAAGAATTTTCATTCTGTTCATTAGACTCAACATCGGATTCAGATTCTACAGATTGAATTTTCGCCTCAATGTTTAGAATCTGCATTCCCTTTATAAAACCTATCAGGATAAGCAATGCAGTAAAAAAATCAGGAAGTCCCATGTATATTGGAGAAAAATCTGCAAAACTATCAGGATGAAAAATAAATTGAAAAATTATTTGAACAAAAAAGCATATCGTGTGAAAAGGGCTTATAGATACTGTACATTGAGATTGCTCAACAGCCCCATGCAAATGCCTTATTGTCTCACTGCTATAGTATGGAAGTAAACCCAAACAAAAATTAGCAACAGGCCAATACAAAGTATTTATTACAAAAAAAGCAAAAATCCCAACCCACAAGTTTCGAATTTTGCAAAAATTAATCAAACGCTTTGTGCGGAAAAGAAAAACAAGAAATAGACCAAGCAAAAATTTATACAGAAAACCTAGAATTATCTTAATGATTGTCTGGATTTTTTGAGCGGCAATCATTTCTGCCCATTCGCCGGTCGCAGAATATGCATTAAGCTCATCAAAATAAAATTTACATCCGATTATATTCCATAAAAGTGCAATCAAAGCTCCTGCAAAAAAGAAAGATGCTGTGAACATAAGTTTTTTGTTTTTCATTTTTTTACTCCAAAAGCGCCCCAGGGGGTGGCCACATAACACCTGTTTAAAGCGCAGCGGGCTCTACCCGCTGTCGGCTACGAACATTTGTTAGGGCTATATTTTTTTATAAGCTCAGTTTATCGTTTCGCCCTTTCTGCTGATTAAAAACACGCCGTCTTTATCGGCGATTCTTATCAGCGGCTGGCAGAGCATTTCCTGTATTACAACTTCGCCCAAATACAGAATCCGGCAACCGTTCAACAAATGACCCGCCCACGTCTTGTTTCCATTTCCTATGACGCCATGAATGTGCGGCTCGCCATTTATGATTGTTCCGTCAAGCGACGCCAATTCCAAAGGCTCGCTCAGATTATGTACGTCATACCCCATTGGAAATCCTACGGTATTGGACATTTGAATGTTCGCAATGTCAAATGTCGCTATGCCGGACAACACGACCGCGTCCCGGACTTTTTCATTCCGGCATAATTCCGCTATTTTTTCGCGGAGCAAATCGCCTCGTTCCATCCGCAGAATGAACGTCCTTCCCGTATTTTTCGCAACAAAATGCTTCATGGCAAATCCCCCTTGCATTAATTTTAACCAAATAGTAATGCAAGGCGGAAAGAACGTATATCAAATTATTGCTCTTTATTTTCCACCGCCGATGAATAACTTCCCGCTGTGATTCCCATATATTTTTTAAAAATATCGTT
>JAFNQK010000321.1 GCA_017386165.1 Treponema sp. | reverse complement strand
CCACAAAAAGATGTTGGCGGCAGAAGAATCTACACTCAGCGTGAGCTCGAGCTTGTTCTCCGCCTTAAATATCTGATCTACGAAAAAAAATACACCATCGAAGGCGCCCGGGACCAGCTCATTTATGATGCAGATTCCATAAATGATAATGCCGCCCTCATAAAAGAAATCCACGACCTCCGCCAGAATCTTACAGATTTGTATCTGTACATCAAAGGAAACTCTAATGGCTGAAAAATTTTACGATAAATTCAATCAGAAAGCTCAGAAATCAAAAGAAAAATCCAAGTTACGAACAGAACGTAAAGAATTTAACAAAGAACGTGACGAGTTCTTTACTAAAAAACGAGAACAGCAGGGTCCAAAAGGCTTTAATAAAGCTTCAAGTACACAATTTGCCAATTCAAGCAGCAAAGATGTTGTAAACGCACAGATTATTTCAACTCAGAATATGTTTGACACTAAAGGACTTTCTCCTGAGGCTGTCAAAATCCTTGAAAACTTTGACCAGATTGTTCAGAGCATCCGCCCAATGAACAGCAAGCAACTAACCAAGCTCCCACACGACATCCGAGAATTGAGTCATAAACTCACAGACCAGAGAGAAAGCCGCCGTGTTGGTTATATGAATGCTACAGAAGAACTCAGTGCCTACGTCCGCTACTTTACCTGGTGGAATCTCGTTCGCCTCACCCGCGTTTTTTCTAACATTCCTGTCCAGGCCTTTAACCTCAAGGACGAAGATGTATGTCTCGATATCGGTTCGGGTCCTCTCACCGTAGTTACTGCTCTCTGGCTCAGCCACCCGGAACTAAGAAATCTTAAACTTAACTTTTATTGTATGGATATCGCTTCGCAGACAATGGCACTGGGAGAAGATATCTATATGAGCGTAGCAAGTCAGTCCCAGCCAACCTCTCCAACCGCTCCAACCCACTGGAATATCATCAGAGTCAAAGGTGAAATCGGAACTCCACTCCGCAAAAAAGCCCGTTTTATTTCCTGTGCAAATATGTTCAACGAACTTTATCAGAAAGAAAAATCTGACCCTGAAAAAATCGCCAAAAATCAGCTGGAACAGCTTCTCTCATATGCAGATGCAGACCCTTCTGTTTTTATTGCAGAACCAGCCAGCCCGATTTCTGCCCACTTTGTAAGCCTCATGCGAGATAACCTTCTTTCCAAAAAGATGAATCTGGTTTCTCCCTGCTGCCATACAAAAAAATGTCCGATGAGCGGTCTTCACGCCCGATACGGCGGAACTGCCAAGTGGTGTAATTTTTCATTCTCAACAGAAAACGCACCAAAAAAACTATTGAAACTTTCCGACGATGCAGGCCTCCCAAAAGAACGGGCGTCCTTAAGTTTTGTCTTTGCCAATTCTCAATCTGACTCAAGCACAAACAAAGAAGAAGACTTTATTCTCCGTGTAGCCAGCGACCCTATCTGGCTCCCAGGCAACCGACAGGGATTTTACTGCTGCTCAGAAAAAGGCCTAATTCTTGCTGTAAACACAAGCCATTCAAAAATCACCAGCGGACAGAAACTCGTGTTAAAAACAAAAACCGATTTTTCTGACCTTTTGAAAGACAAAAAAACCGGTTCTTTGATTTTGAATATCTAATCTTCTTAGCGTTCGTCTTCTTCTACATACATAGATTCAATCTGTGTCTTGTAGATTTCTGTAAGACGATAGCGCATAATTTCCTGCTTTGCAGAAAGTTCAACACCAACCTCAAACGGCTTTGTGATAAGTGCAAACTTGTTGATACGTTCAAACATCTTAAAGCCTGTCTTGGTACTTACAAGTGTGCTGATTTCTGTATCGTACAGCTTCTGAATATTTTCTGAAGCCAAAAGATTTTCATAAGTATCGTACTGAATACCGTTTTCTTCAGCATAAGCTTTGATTTCTTCTTCATCAACAAGAATTAAAGCACCAAGATAGCGCTGGTCCTGACCAACTACAACTGCCTGCTTGATAAAGCGAGATTCGTTCAACTTCTGTTCGATAGGTACAGGTTCTACGTTTTCACCGCCACGCAAAACGATTGTATCCTTTTTGCGTCCCTTGATTACGATTTCGTCATGAATAGTCATCATTCCAAGGTCACCAGTATCAAGCCAGCCGTCAACAGTCATTACCTTTGCTGTCAAATCCGGACGCTTGTAATAACCGCGCATTACTGTGCCACCCTTAACCTGAATAGCACCAAACTGTCCGCGCTTAAGAACATATCCGTCTTCTGGATTTACGATACGAGCTTTTACACCACGGATTGGAGAACCAACATTTCCAAAGATTGGGCATGAAATAGGACGAACTGCAATTACCGGAGCAGTTTCTGTCATTCCGTAACCTTCTACGATTCTTACACCGATTGCCCAGAAGAATTCGTCGATATTTTTTGGATAAGCTCCACCACCAGCAACACCAGATCTAAAGTTCTTGCCGAGCATTGCCTTAATCTTGCGGAATACAAGGAGGTTTCCGAGCCCCTTAAGAGGCCACAGCAAAATCCATGGAATAAAGAACAGGAACCACCACGCAACTGTGTAATAGCGGGTAAAACATGGGTCCTGGTTCAACATTTTACGAGTCATGCGGCTGTGAATAATTGCTACATTTGTGAAGAACTTGTAGAGATTATAAGTCAAACCGCCAGCCTTGCGCATTTTGCGATTAATTCCGTCGTAAATTGCTTCAAATACGCGTGGAACAGCTGGAATCAAAGTTGGATTTACTGCCTGAATATCCGCAAGAAGAATTGAACCAATTGGCTTTGAATAACAGATTGTAACTGCCTGAATAAGAATTACATACTCTACGAGGCGTTCAAATACGTGCCATACAGGAAGAACGCTGAGAGCGATTTCACCTGGGTTCAAGAAAATGCGTTCCTGAAGCTCATCAAGCTGGGTCAAGAAGTTTCCGTGAGTAAGTTCAACACCCTTTGGAGTTCCTGTTGTACCAGAAGTAAAGATGATACAAGCAAGATCATCCCACTGGCCTTTTTCCATTTCTTCTTCTACAACATTTTTATTGTCTACACGGAATTTTCGTCCAATCTTGATACATTCTTCGTAGGTTGTGAGTTCCACATTCAATGATTTTGCCAATTCTGCAACATCAGCCTTAGCAGGATCAAATGAAATAATATGTTCAACGCAAGGAAGTTTTTCTTTAATCGAAAGAATCTTGTTAATCTGTGCAGAGTTTTCAGCAATAACGGTTTTTGCTTCTGTGATAGAAAGAATTGCTTCAATATCCTGAACAGTTGCATCGCATCCACGAGGAACATCAACGGCACCGATTGCCATAATTCCCTGGTCTGCCTGCTGCCATTCTTTTCTGTTATCTGAAATTAAACCGATTAAATCTCCACGTTTTATTCCAAAACTTAAGAGAGCTGCTCCAAAATCCAGTGATAACTGAAAAGCGTCTCGATAACTGATTGATTCAAATTCTTTATTCTTGCCACGGGACATCTGACATACAACTTCAGGAAAATCCGCAGCAACTTTTTTAAACATTTTTGGAATAGTCTGTTCCATAAAAATCTCCACACTATTTAGTAGATTCTTTTATTCTATCACAATTTTTTCCTTATGACAAGAAATATGTGTTTTGTCATTTTGTTATTTTCTAAAGAATGTGATATAATGATTAGAGTTTTTATACGAGGCAAAGATATGCAATTTAAGAACATCGAAAAAATCCACGAAGGAAAATATCTTACACGCTACGACATTCAGTATCAGACAGAAACTGGCCGCACCAAAACCTACGAAATCATAAGCCGCAAACACAATATAACCAGTTTTGAACAGCTTCACGACTCTCATATCGATGCCGTTGTAATGATTTTGCACGACTCCACCGGCCAGAAAATTCTCTTAAACCATGAATTTAGAATGGCGCCCGGTGAATGGGCTTACAACTTTCCGGCAGGACTCATTGACGCTGGAGAAGACCCTGCACAGGCTGCAACCCGAGAACTTTTTGAAGAAACCGGCTTAAAACTCGATAAAATTGACGATATCTGGAAAGAAAGCTATTCCGCTATCGGCTTTTGTGATGAAAAAACCGTTGTCGTTACCGGAACCGCAAGCGGAGAATTTTTACCAAGCAACTCCGATGTAGAAGAAATCCATGCAGCCTGGTACACAAAAGAGCAAGTTAGAGAACTACTCAAAACTCATCGTTTTGCATCCCGAACTCAGTGCTACTGCAAGCTTTGGGCAAAGGAATAGAGTTTCTTTTATGAAAAAAGAAAATTTTCAGGCAGAACTGGATAAAATCATTTTTGACATAAAAACCAACAATCTCCCAAAGCCTAAACTGCTTTTACATGCCTGCTGCGGGCCTTGTTCAAGCTATGTCCTGGAATATCTTGCTGATTTTTTTGATATTACGATTTTGTATTACAATCCAAATATCTATCCACAAGAAGAATATTCACGGCGTCTGAATGAATTAAAGAATCTTCTTCCGATTTTTCCACCTGCTCTTAATAATAAAATCACTCTGATTGAAGAAAACTACGATCCACAGGAGTTTTATTCTGCAATTCATATCAAGGAGCACCCGGAGCGCGCCCACGAACCCGAAAAAGGCGAACGCTGTCGCCTCTGCTACGAATTCAGATTGAAAAAAGCATATTCTTATGCCCAGCTCAATAACTTTGATTATTTTTGCACAACCCTGAGTATTAGTCCTTTTAAGGATTCCCACAAAATCAACGAAATTGGTCTTGCCCTCACTTCAAATAATACAAATCCAGACGCTCCAAAATGGCTTCCTTCTGATTTTAAGAAAAAAGGTGGCTTTAAGCGTAGCCTCGAACTCAGCTCCGAGTACGGCCTCTACCGCCAGCAATACTGCGGCTGCGTCTACAGCAAAACCAACACCGAGGCCGCCCGAGAAAAAATCGAGCAGGAACAGCACAGTGATTGAGGCCCCCTCTCGTTGATTTTAGCTCAGATCCGGTGCTTAAGGTGGTTCTTGAGTTTATCGAAGGGCCCTCCTCAATCACCGTGGCATTCAATAAATGCCACTTTTACCTTCTCAATTTCAAAACCCTGTCTTAAATAAATATATTCTTCATCACACATTTTGATTTCATTTAAGGCTCGTGCGTTACAGTTTATTTTTTGAATATAGACTTTTTCCTTCTGCAAATCATATTTTAAAATCGCGTTAAACGCATTGTTTTTTGTTTGGTCAGCTTCATAAACTAACAAATAGTAGCAATCGTTGAAAAAATAAGGTTTACGGTTTGTAATTGTTTCTACCGACTTTGGAAGATATTTTCTAAAATCGATACAAGCCACTTCTTGATTCTTGTCTAAATCAAATACAACAATTTCATTTTCATTTTTGAGATTTAAGAATAAAAGATTTTCTGCTATCACAGAATTAAAAGACGGGTAATTCTTATCGTTTATCTGTTTTCTTTTTAATTTAAGATTTTCACCTTGTACTTCAAAACTATAAGAAAAGATTTTCGAATCTAAAGATTTTTGATTGAAACCTAAAATAAGTTGATTGTTGTATGACCAGGTATTTCCCTGATTGTTGATAATGTTAGGTTCTTTACTAGAAACATAAACCTTTTGGTCGGTTTCCAGGTCAATTACAGTAAAGCCTGATTCCCCGTTTTTAAAGAAACAAAGAGTATCCGCAATTAAAAATTTATCCACCTGGACAAGATTCCTAACATTCGGTAGAGAAGGGATATTTTTTAAAAGCTTGAACTTTCTGTCAAAAACATAAATCCCATGTCCAAAATCCCCGGGAACTTTTCCCTGATCGCCAAAATAAATTTTATTATTGTAAACAAAGGGATTTGAAACAAAAGTGTCAAATTCTACATGAACACATTCTGAAAGATTTGCTTTATTTAAAGCAAAAAAACTTTTTCCGCTGGAAAAAAGCCAGCAGTCATTCAAATCAACTGTTAAATCGTTCTTAATGACCTTAGCTTTGATTTTTGGTTTTGCGCAGCTTATACTGACAAAACTTAAAATCATAATTCCAGCAAGAAAAAGTTTTTTTAACCGCATGATGTATTCCTATCGAGTATTAGTCAGAAGTCTTATCACCAAACAAATAATAAGTGTCATCGTCATCATCAAGATCTGTTGGAGTTACCCAATATCCTCGAGGATAGTACCACTTATTATATTCAATATCATAACCTACATAATCCCAACCGCGATAACATACCTTTGAACAATACCATTTTTCGTTTGTAGGTCTTGTTACAAAGAGACTGTATTCACAGCCGGTAAACTGTTTAACATAATTAACAGCATTCTGACCCTGACTAACAGAAGCATTCTTAACTCTGATAGCTTTTACATAAGGCAATGTTGACCATTTTGTGATGCTTTCGTATCCAACAGCACCCATTGAACCGGAACTAGAGCTGCTCGAGCTTGAGCTGCTTGATGAACCACTTGAACCTGTTTGTTCAAGATAAGCATCTGTTACATTCGAAGCTGTAAATACCACATATTCATCGTCTTCTGCCTGAGCATCAAACATACCAGCATGTTTCCAGTCACCAGGAATAACAGTATCTGCAACATAAGAAATACTTGTTGCTTCTTCGCCGATACCTGCACAAAGAAGAATATCACCGCTTCTAAGACTTCCGTCATAAAATCTGCTTGCAGAAATTCCTCGTGAAGAATCATTTGTTAAGCATCTCAATACTCTCGAATTTTCTTTTACATCGTATTCATTTACGATTTTCTTAAAGTCAGAGTATACTCCCAATTCTTTTGCCTTAGTAATAAACTCTGAATCATCTCCTGTATAAATTGAATTCCAGGCAGCTTCCATAAGTTCTGCTTCTGGACCCCAGGTTGATTCATCATCAAAATCTACTTCAGAAGAGTCAAATTTTTCACTCAGAACAGCCAGAAACTTTTCATTTGCAAGCTTAATCTGCGCAGAAGCATCCTCCTTTTGCTCCTGTGTCACAATTTCCGAAACTCTGTTACAGCTAAAGAGTAACAAAGAACCAGCCACAAGTGTTAAAACACCAAACACCCCTTTTTTCATAAATGCTTTACACTCCTTATTGCGAATTTGATTTAATTATAAACCAAGTCATTAAATTCTCAATTTTTTTATTCCACCTTTTAATATTTGTAAAAACCTTTTATACTTTTATTCATGCAGGAATTAACCAGAAGCAAAAAAGCACAGAATATCCGCTCAGTAATACGCTACATTCAGAAATTCAAGAATGCAGTCACCGTTATTTATCTCGACGATGAAATCATTGATTCACCGATGTTTTCATCTCACATGCGCGATATCGCCCTTATTCATCAGGCGGGGCTCAAAGTTATTCTCGTACCTGCAAGCCGCACCCGAATCGATCAGGTTTTGACCGCATCAAATGTTCCCTGGTCATATAACAACAACATCCGAATCACATCAGAAAGTGCGATTCCTCTGATTAAAATGGCTACCTTTGACATTTCCAACATTGTCATGACAAGTCTTGCCGCGCACCAGATTACAGCAACAATAGGAAACTGGGTCAGAGCCCGCGCTAAAGGCGTTCTCGATGGTGTAGATTACGGTACCGCCGGCGAAATCGATAAAATCCAGACTGATGCCATCAAAGCAACTCTGGAAAACGGATTTATTCCAATCTTTCCATGCATCGGATGGAGTAGTGTAGGAAAGCCTTACAATATTTCCTCTGTCACACTTGCAAAACAGCTGGCCATCGAACTCAAGGCCGACAAGCTCTTCTTTGTAATGAACAACAGCGGTATTACAAAACAGAATTTCTCTATACCTGAAAATGTGGGTCTTTCCGACGAAGGAGAAGTTCCTGCTTTAAATCTCAATGAACTCAATCACTTTTTAGAATTAAACAAAAACTCAGAACAGACCAAGATAATAAATCTCTTAAAAACCGCTCAGGAAGCCTGTACCAATGGAGTTTCCCGCGTTCATATCGTAAATGGAACCTACGACGGAGCCCTCCCTTGTGAAATTTTCAGCGATTTGGGTTCTGGAACAATGATTTATAGCCAGAATTACGGTACACTCCGCCCAATGTTAAACCAGGACATTCCTGCCGTTTTAACTGTTATGCGACCTTTCATCGAAAAAAAGATTCTTCTTCCGCGCACCGACGAATCCCTTGCCCTCAACCTCCAGGACTATATCGTTTACGAAATCGACGGCGGAATCCGCGCCTGCTCAGCTTTGCACATTTATCCAGACGGTCAGGCAGAAATTGCCGGTGTTGCAGTCGACGAATCCTTTAGCAACCTTGGAATCGGTCCAAAAATGATTGATTTCTTGCTAGACCGCGCCCGCTCTCATCTTTTAAAATCAGTTTTTGTCCTTACAACTCAAACTTCCGACTGGTTTGAAAAAATCGGCTTTAAAGCAGACTCTGTTGATTCTCTTCCTCCTGAGCGCAAAGCAAAATGGACCCCAGAACGGGGAAGCAAAGTACTAAGAATCACTTTTTAACAAAAAAGGGTGACCACAAAAAACTCGCGGTCACCCCAATTATTTTCGCCCTAATTTATAATCTAGAACGAAGGCGTAATATATTTAGTATTTTGATTATGGTTACTTCCTGATTCCCAAGTCAAACCAGAAGTAGAAGTTGTAGCTCCCTTATTATAAGAACCTTTCAAAACCTTCCATTCAAAATTTCCGCTTGAAGGAGCGTTTACAGTTACAGTCCAAACGTTTCCGCTTGTCCATGTTCCTCTAACTGCATTTGACCAGGATTTTCCTTCATCAAATGTACCTGTAAAGTAGATTGCGTTATTCATTCCAACATTATATTTTGCTGACAGAGTTACTTTTGTAGTTGTGATTTCGCCACCAGAACCGCTGCCGGTACCACTACCAGTTCCACTTCCGCCGCCTAAATTGCTCCATACGCAGAAGTTTGTTCCAGAGTAAACAACTTTGTAAGAACTGTCACTAGGGTTATAATTCTGTCCACCAATCTTTACGATAAGATTTCCCTTTGTACCAGTAATCTTAGCCGCATAAAGATTTGTTGAACTATAAAGAACCTGAATAGCACTGTCATAACAAATACCATTTTCTTTACGCAATGAAATAAGCTTATCGATGTGCTGTTTTGTAGTATTGCTTGTACCTGATACATTTTTGCCACCAATGTACTGACTTCCATTGCCTGTAAAATAATGCTGCCATGCTACACATGGATATCCTGGATGTGTAAGAATGAATGCATATGCAGGTCCGATGTCGCCTTCATCCATTGGCCAGTGTCCCTGAGTTGAACCAGTATCATGGTTATCAACAAAAGTTACTGCATGAGAAGGGTCACGTCTAAAGATGTTATTTGAATCTGCAAGGCGAGTCATATCCCAGCACCATTCATTTCCTTTGTAACCAAAAGCATAGTTCAAGTTGCCTTTAAGAACAAAGTCGAATGCACGAGTTTTATATCCGCCGTTAGATGTCGAATTAATCCAGTTCATAATTTCACTGCTCCATGCATATGAATTATTTGGACTAAATCCGGCACTTGGCCAATATTCACCTACAGAAAATTCTGCATTTGTTTCTGAATTATATTTTCCTACATAATATCCGCTATAACCTTTTACAAAGTCATAACGCCAACCGACAAATCCTGCCTTTTTAAGTACATTGTTCATCCAGGAAACGATTCCGTTCTGAACATCGTAATTGGTATGATCGATATCACGACCTGCAGAATAACCTTCTCCAGTATCATAATTACCGCGGTTACCCGATGCACTCATTTTAGCAGAGCCACTAAATCCTTCATCATCTCTACAGATTGAATAGAAATCTGCATTCCACTTAGGGTTTGTAAAATCACCCCAGTCAGTTGTTCCACAACGATGATTAATTACGATATCAGCGATAGCTTTAGCAGGCTTAATGGAGGCAATAACGTTTTTAAGCTCTGTCTCTGAACCATAATTTGAGTTGAGATTGTTTAACTGAGTAGGAAGGTACCCTTCGTTACTTGCAGACATTGACGGAGGCGGAAACCAAACATAAGCAAAGTTATCCTTGATGTCCCCTGATTTTGCAAGCATTGTTCTGTACCAATCTTTAGATGAGCTGGCACTCGACCAGTTAAAACCCTGGAGCATGACTCCGGATTTGTCCGAACTTGTAGAAGAAGAACTTTTTAGAACATTTGTTTCAACAGAAAGCATTTCACTGCTATCTGAAGCTACATAATTACCTGTGCAGGAAGCTAATCCTGCTACCAATGCGGTTGAAAGAGCAAGCTTAGCTGCCTTTTCAATCCAAGACCTTTTTAGATTCACATTTTCCTCCATTCTTTTTGTGAACTATCAATAAACCCTCTTATATTCAAAGTTGAGTTTCCCATTCTCAACTTCAAAACCCAAATTTATTTGTCTTAGATATTTTTTACATTGGTATTTTTACTAATTATAATGATTTGTTAGAATGGAGTATCCGTCAATATAACTTTTTGTTATTTCTAAATATAACAAACATGCCCTTTACAGTCTTGCAACTATAAAGGGCACTCGATTTTATTTTGATAGGTTGTCTTTTTATTTGATTGAATTTAACTGAATATCAAAACAAAGGAAAGCATTTTCAGGAATTGCTCCCGGAATTCCTCTTTCACCATAAGCCATATCTGGTGGAAGAACACAAGTACGGATTTCTCCAACTTTCATATCCTGAACCATTACATCAAAACCTGGAATCATCATTCCAACTGCAGTTGTAAAGTCCAAAGGTTCATGTCCGCCCTTGAGCAAAGCTTTTGATCCGTCAAATACCTGACCATCAAGGAAGTATCCCTTGTAATCTGTATTTACGTTCTTTCCCTTGCCAGCTTTTTCGCCTTTTCCTTCTTTTGTTGTCTTGTACCAGATACCGTCAACTGATTTTGAATAACCAGGGAATTTTTTGTTAATCTGAGCGATTGTATCTGCAAACATTGCTTCTTTTGCTGCAAGAGCTTTTGCAGTTGCTTCTTCTGCATATTTGTCCCAGTCAGCCTGTGCACAAGTAAATGCCTTTGCATCATCACCGTTACGAATAATCTTTACAGATTTGATTTCATCACCCTGAGCAACAGCATTAACAACAGCCTGATCTGCTTCACCGATTACATGACCAAAAATTGTATGTTTTCCATTGAGCCATTCTGTTGGAACGTGTGTAATAAAGAACTGAGAACCGTTTGTATTAGCACCTGCATTTGCCATTGCAAGATATCCTGGTTCAGTAAACTTATAAGGAACTGATTCATCTGCAAACTTGTATCCAGGACCACCAGTACCGTTACCGCGTGGATCACCACCCTGAATCATAAAATCTTTAATTACACGGTGAAATTTAAGACCATCATAAAAAGGTTTTCCGCTTGCTGCATCCAAAGTACCTTCTGCAAGACCTACAAAGTTACATACTGTCAATGGAGCATCTTTGTAATACAATTCAAGAACAATCTGTCCTTTTGAAGTGTCCATTACGGCAAAAATACCTTCTTTGTTTTTAATAGAATCCATACTATTTCCTTTTGCTTTTGATTTAGAGCTGCATGCTCCGTTCATTATCATCATTGCTCCAAAAAGAGCAACTAAAAATATTCTCTTTGTTTTCATTAGAACTGTCCCATAAACCATTTAAAGATAGCTTCCATACGGCTTGTCATTGATTCAAGAATCTGTTTGCGTACATTGAACAATGGTACATTCTTTGCATTACAGTCACATGCGATATAAAGCAAAAGTGAGTCACCACAATCAAATGAAGCAATCGAAATCTTCATATCTTTAGGCATAATTGCTTTTACACCAAGATACTGCAATGGAGCTGTGTTCAAGAAAGTTCCGTAAACACTTGAATCATTCTGTTTGTAGTTAAGAACATAATATGTATCACCATATGTGTGGTCGTTCTGGTAACAGTAAGCAACTAAACCATCTGCTGAACCATCAATTTTGTCCTTAATCTGTGTTTTAGAATTTTCACCGTCGATTGTATAAGCTGCTTTGTAAAGAACATCAGTCTTTTTTCCATTGTTATGAACATAAGTCATACCAGTCATTTTACTGATTGAACGCATTACAACTGACATATCATTTACAGTGATATTTGATTTATCAGAACCCTTCAAAAGCTCTGACTTTGGAATTAAATACAAAAATTCTGCAACAAATGGAACATTCTTTAAGTCTTTTGAAATCACTTCTGTTTCAATCTGTTTTTTATATTCACAGTTTGGAACGATGTGCATATCAAAATCTTCTTTTTCGTGAATTAATTCAATTCTTCCGTTTTCTCTAAGTTTTTTTGCATTCTGTTCACTTACAAGGTCTTCTAATTTGTTTACCTGTGCAAAAAGTGAACCAGTCATAGCAAGTGCAATCACTGCAGAAATTACATTCTTTTTCATAGGTTTCTCCCTTCACTCCTTATATGTTAAAAACAAAACTGCGCATTAACCCTAAAAGTTACAGCGCAGTCCTTTTTAATTATTTTTTAGCGTGCAAATCCTTTGTAAATTACTCGAACCTGCTTATAAAGTCCTTCACCTTCTGACTTTGTTTCGATATCAGGAATATCATTCAAAGTTGTGTGAATAAGGCGGCGTTCAAAAGGATTCATTGGTTCAAGCAAAATTGATTTGTGTGAAGTATGAACCTTGTCTGCTGTGTTATAAGCAAGACGAACCAAAGATTCTTCACGGCGAATACGATAGTTTTCTGTATCGAGAATTACACGGATTTCTTCGTGACCAAGACGACCAGCATAAATATTTGCCAAGAGCTGCAAAGCATCGAGGTTCTTTCCCTTGCGTCCAATCAAAATTGAAGAATTCTGTGATTCAAGTTTGATTCCAAGTTTCTTTTCTTCACGGAAAACTACATTTACTTTTACTTCGTAACCCATTTTAACGATTACATTTGTAATAAAGTCTGTGAGTTTTTCTTCAAATTCACCCTGTGGAAGTGGATCTACAACAGTTTTGCTTGCTGCAGCAAAAGAAGAACTAAAGCCTTCATCTGCTTCTTCGTCCAAAGTGTGTACTGCGATTTTTACATATCCATTTTTAAAAAGTGATTTTTTCTGCGATTCAAGGATTTCTACATCAAACTGATCCTGGCTCAAACCAAGTTCATTAGCAGCATTTTCAATTGCTTCTTTTTCAGTTTTTCCTTCAAATTCGTAAGTCATTTATATCTCCCATTCTATCTAGAATTTTTATTAGCAATTTCTGCTCTCTTCTGTTTCATTGTTCTGTTGATAATCAGCTGCTGAACCATTGTAAACAAGTTACTTACAGTCCAGTAAATTAACAATCCAGAAGGAGCATTGTAGAACATAAAGAAGAACAATACTGGCATACCGTACATCATCATGTTCATCTGTGTTTTATTCTGTGCAGTAGCAGCAGTACCGCCGTTCTGTGTAATTACACCGTACAATAACTGCGATGCAAGATAGATAATTGGCAGCAATCTTAAATGATTTCCAAAGAAAGGAATAGCCTTCTTAAATGCATGAACGCTATCACCAGCAGAAAGATCCGGAATCCATCCAGGAATAAAGCTTGCACCACGGAATTCAAAGTAGTTGTTAAACAAATTGTACATTGCAAACAAAATCAAGAACTGCAAAATCATTGGAAGACAACCGCTCACAGGATTATAACCTGCTTCCTTGTAAATCTTTGCCATTTCTTCCTGCTGTTTCTGAGGATTGTTAGCATATTTTTTCTGTACAGCCTGCATTTTTGGCTGAATGCCCTGCATCTTAAGAGTTGAAAGCTGCTGTTTAATTGTAAGAGGGCAGAGAAGACCCTTAATAATTAGTGTCATTACGATAATTGAGATACCCCAGTTATGAATGAACTTATTCAAAAGCTGCATAAACCACTTAAGAATTACTTCGAGCCATCCCAGGAATCCGCTTGACTGCATACATTCTGTAAGTTTCTGGCTGCTAAGATTCCAAGCGTTATTTTCACTTACATTATAAATCTTAAGAACTTTTTCGCTTCTTGGACCGTAGTAAACATAATAAGAATCTTTAACATCATCTTCGTTTATAGGTTTTCGTGTTACGATAAGCTGTGCATTTGCATAATCGTTAGCATCTACAAGAGTAGAATAGAAAACCTTATCCATTACAGTATTGTTTGTAGGAACAATAACTTCTGTAAAATATTTACCAGTAATACCATTCCAAACTGAATCTTTATCATAAGATTTGATTGCAGGTTTGTTTCCAAGTCTAGTCTTTTTTGATTTGTTGCCATTGAAAGAAATGAACTGGCGGTATTCGTAGCGGTTCATTTTTGAATCAAAATGTGGACCAATCTGAGGTGAAGTTCTCAAAGAATAAGAAAGGTCTTTTACATCTGTACCATGAACAAGTACATCAAGCTTGAACATATATTCATCAGGAGTGAAAGTATATCTCTTTCCGAATATAAATTCTGAAGTTGTTCCATCTTCATTTGTTACTGAATATTTTTTAGTAAAGATGTAAGTGTTTTCATCAACTTTTTCAACATTAAACAAGTCATTATTAATCTTAGAATTTTCATTTCCGAATGCTACGGCACACGCACGGTTGTATTCAGAAACATTGTCTACCATCTGAACACCTTCTCCCGTGTCAGAATCTCTAAGATTATCGCCCTTCAATTTGTAACTTACGATGTCTCCACCTTTATTTGTAAGCACAATTTCGGCTTTATTTGTTTCTACAGTGATTGTCTGTTCTTCTGTTGCATCTTTAGCAGAATTCTTTGCTACAAAAACGATTTTTTCTTCTTCAACTTTAGTTTCTTCAACTGCTACAGTTTCTTCTGTATTTACAGGTTCTGCAGGTTTACTTGTTGGAAACAAAATTGGCTGAAGAATCATTGCAGCAACAATTACGATTGTAGATAAAACTACAGCAATTATTGTGTTTTTATTCATCAATTTTCTCCAAAATTTTTTTACGGAACTGGATCAAAACCGCCTTTAGAATAAGGATTACATTTCAATATTCGCTTAATTGATAAAAAGATTCCTTTACCAGGACCATATTTTTGGATTGCTTCCAAAGCATATTGAGAGCACGTTGGTGTGAATCTGCAACAAGCAGGGTGCAAAGGCGAAATATATTTTTGATAAAATCGGATAACAAAACAGAAAAATTTTGAAATAAAATTTTTCATTCTTTAATTAATCCTGCCTTTTCAAACAATGTACGAAATTGAACACATCGCGTGCTGAACGAGTCGTTTCCAGGATACACAAGTAATAAGATATCGTATCCGGTGTTCAGATGTGTTTTTAGTAAACGATAGACTTCCCGGCTGTAACGTTTAGACAAGTTCCTTTGCACCGCGTTACCGTATCCACGAGGCAAAGGAAAACCTACTCTGTTTATTTCTGTACCATTTTCTTTGTAGAAAATTTTAGCTCCAGAAATACTTGCTCTATTTCCGTTTTTAAACAGTGTTTTAAACAATTCAGGACTTTTTATACGCTCTTTACGACTAAAAAATCCTGTTTCTAACTCTGTTTCCATCCCTAGTTAAAAATTAGTATTTCTTCTTTTCGTCAGAAACTGAGAGTTTAGCGCGTCCTTTAGCACGACGACGTGAAAGAACTTTGCGTCCACCTTTAGTAGCCATACGAGCTCTGAAACCAAATTTTCTATTGCGTTTTACTTTGCTTGGTTGATATGTACGTAACATAGGTACAATACTCCTTATAATTAAATTCGTATATTTTATGCGAATTATAAAATATCAAAATATGGTAAAAAAATATATCATTTATTTTCGTTCTTGGTCAACATACTTTGTTTGATACTATTGAATTTCTCAAGCAGTTCTGCCGGCATTTCCATATTTGTAGATAAATTTTCGTCATTTTTTTCGTACTTATTAAGAAT
>JAFNQK010000320.1 GCA_017386165.1 Treponema sp. | reverse complement strand
GGGTAATTACAAGATCAAATGGAGCATTTCCGTCCTTGTCTATATAGACTTTAGAAATAGAGCCATTATACGTAAAATCCTGACCTGAAATATCAAAGGTTAATTCTCCGAATCCAGATTCCTTTGTTTTAATTCCGGTTATTAACGTTTTAGGGATGTAGGAATTGAGCAATAAAGGAATTACAAGAGGCTCCCCTACATAACCAACAGAATCAATTGCACAGACCGTAAGGGAATAAACGCCATTCTTAAGGTTATAAAATTTTACCTGAGGAATTTTAGTTTTTACTGTATCAGATACAGAACTTCCCTTCTCAAACTGTTTTTGATACCTGTTTATTAAACTGTCAGAATATTCTGTAAGTTCCGACTCGCTGACTCTAAGTGGATGACCAGGACTTTTTGTATAATCCTTTGAAACGGCCCCTAGATATACAAGAGAATATGTATAACCTGAGAGTTCTTCTTCATCCTTTGGAGCGGCCCACTTAACAGTAAATGTGTTTGAATCCATAAATCTAGAATATGGATTTTTCTGATCTTCTAATTGAGGAGCCTTTGGCGGAGTCAAATCGAGATAATACGAAAATTCTTCTGTTTCTGACCAGTTACCGGCACCATCAAGAATATTTATTTTTAAATACCAGAGTCCGTCCTCATCAGCAGTACATGCCAGAGAGGATTTTTTTGAATCAATCAAATCAACAAGATTTTTTTCAGGCTGAACAGAACTGTCCTGTGACCAGCTGTATACAAACCCGTCTATTCCAGAAGAATCTTTTGGATACGTAATTTTAAATACAGGCTTTTTATTTTTAGAATGAGTTCCAGGTTTATATTTAAAGCTTGAAACCTTTGGTTTTGATACAGAAATATCCGGCTGCAAAGTCACTATTTTTGAAGAAGAAGCAGTATTTTCCTGCCACACAAAGGATAAACGGTTAAAATTCTTAAGAGGAATCGGGAAAATCGAATTATTTTTTGAAACAGAAAGTTTTTCTTCCTGCCACATAGAACCATCAAATTTTGCAAAATATACAGCATTAGCACCTGTACGGTTATCATACCAGGCAATATACAAATCACCATCGTAATCAAAAAGTACAGAGTTTTTAGCATTTGCTTTTTCGGTTATTTCTTCCGATGAAGAAGGCACCGTTCCCTGACTGTCAATTTTCTGGAACCAGATTGAAGAAGTATTTTCATTTCGAGAGCATCGTTCCCAGGAAACATAAACCGAATTATTAAAACTGAAAACATTTGGACGCTGGTTATCATATTCCGAAAAGATTTCAATACTTGGAAAAGATTTTTCTCCGGTTATTAAGACAGGGGGCTGCCAGTTTTTGCCGCCATCAGTACTGTATGAAGAATATAACTGATAGGTTGTAGAAAGTTCATCGTTATACTGTGCCTGACAAACGAGATAATCCCCCTTTGAATCACTTGTCATAACAGGATAAAAAGGATTTTTCAATGAACCAAGAGACTGAATTGGATTAAACGAAGTCCATGATTTTCCATCCTGAGACACCGAAGAACAGAGATAAAACTCATGAAGTCCGATATTCTGACTCGGCTTGGCAACAGATGCAAAAATTACAAAGGCTCCGGTTCTTGAAGCGTAAACACGGGGAGCAATAATCTGAGATTTTCCTGGCGGTACAGAGGATTTTAGAAAAGTTTTTCCAGAGTCAGAAGAAGTAAAAACTCCGACAGCAGACTCACCTTCTTCTACCGCAACGGCAATTGTTCCGTTTGAGTTCATTGCAACCGAATAAATATCTGGAACTTCTCCTGAATAGGTGTAAGGACCTGCAAAACGCTGATTAAGAACAAAAGATCCATCCTCCAGAATTCTTGCACAGCTCAGATAAATCTTTTCCTCTTTTTTTATAACTTCCTGCCAGAAAACTAATGAACTATTCTTATTTGAAGCTGTTTTTGGAAACTGGGACTCCAGATTTATAACAGGAGATGGTGTTTCCCAATAAAATCTATCCACAGCAAACACTGAAAAAGACATAATCAGCAGGATAATCAGACGAGAAACTAAAATTTTACTTTTAAAAAACTTCTTAATCATCCTACAATCTTGCCTCAACCCTCTTTTTAAGACGCTCAAGCTTTTCGGTACGGTTATCACTGTCACTCCAGAGAGACTTAATTATTTCATTAGCACCGTAATAATCTCCGCTGTTGAATTTTTCAAGAGCTTCATTATATTTTTCGTTCAATTCAAAACTTGAAACCTTTGGTTTAACCTTAATTCTTGAACGAATCTGACTCTGAAGTTTACGTGCATCCGCATTTGAACTATCCTTAACAAGAGCCTGTCCTACAATTTCAAGAGCCTGTTTTAACTTCTGCTGATCTGAGCCTGCATTATTATACAACCTTCTGGCCTGTGCGGTCAAAGTTACAGACTGCTGTTTATCTGCGCTGACCTGCACTGGTCTCTTTTTCTTTCCGATTTCGTACTCAATTTCTTCAATAAGCTTTGCAAGCCCCGGATAATTCGGATTAATCAAAGCTAGATCTGATAAATCGTTATAGGCCTGAAGCTGTTTTTCTTTCTGCTTGTATTCTGCTTTTGCAGATTCAACGCGTTCTGCAAATCGTTTTTCAAATTCTTCTGGTTCAAGAATCTGCTGATTCTTAAGACGAAGCAAATTAGCATCTTTATTAAACGGAACAATAGCACGAAGCTCTTCAAGTTTTAACAAGGAATCATTAAAACATTTTTCAGCCTCTTCTTTCTTTCCTTTTTTGAGAAGAGCTTTTCCCTTGTCATAATACTGGTTTGCAATATTAAGAATATTTGAAACTTCTTTATAAAGCGGATCCCCAGGCAAAACCTCTCGGCCGGTATTCATCGAGAGCGAAATTTTTACAACTTCATTAAGGCTGGCAATTTCCTGGTTCTGAATATCATTAAATACAACATTCCATCGCTCCTGAGCCTGAATCAAGAGATTCTGGGCTTTGCTGTAATTATTATTGGAATATTCACGGTTTGCCTGCATAATCAAATTATCAACTTCATCGGAGATAATCATTTTACGCTGTTCTGTAATATCAGTAAGAACGGTTAAAACAGCTTCCGAAGCAGTTTTGCTGAATTCTTCACTGTAATTAGAACCAAGAGACAGGTTATACAAATCATTTGCTTTATTTGAATATTCAGCGGCTTTATCAAAATTCTGTGCTTTTAGGGCTTTTCTAGCCTCCGCAAGATATTCATCAGCCTTCTTTTTATTATTAAGAGCTTCTTTTGCAAGTTTTTTTGCAACTGTAAGCGAGGAATTTAACTCCGTTTTAAGTGAATCAAGTTGTTTAATAGACAAGGCAATTGAATCTGTCTCAGCCTTATAATCAGCAGAATATGGGCTTTCAAGTTTTTTCTGAGAATCAGTCAGAACCTTTTTAGAATCAGCAATGTAATTATTGAGAACAGAGCCTTTTTCCAGAGCAAGTTCCGGATATTTTCTGCCTTGAGGATTTTCAAGCCCGGAAGTAAGTAATTCAATTTCCTTGCTTTGATTCTGGGCATTCAAAACAAAATTCTGACCATTCTGAGCATACCATCGGGCAATCTTCTGATACAACTTGGAAACAGATTCGTTTGAATAATCATCAATCGCTGCAACATATTCATCCAGCGTTTTTTCAAGACTTCCCCACTCCAAAACAGGATCCTTAGGGGCATCTTTTTTAAGCTGAAGATATTCTAAACCCCAGGTCTTACTTCGATTGAGGTTTGTATTAACCCCTCCGGTAACTTTTTTGATGCTGCTTCCGTAACCGAAAATTTCCTGAATAGACCGGTTAGCCTTATCAGCCTGGCTCAAAGCATTTTCTGGCAGGTCAACGCCAAGACCTTTCTTGCACAAATCAGAAATTTGAACAACGCTGTCAACAAGTCCGATTGTATTTTTAGAAAGATTATATGCATACTGAATTGAAATTCCGAAATTAGGATACTTGCGTTTAGACCGGAGTTCTGTGGTGTCCAAGAAATCATAAAAAGAATTAAATCCAAGGGCACAGGAACAAAAATCCATATTTTTTTTCAAGTTTTCATTATCTGGTAAAGTACCCTGACTTCTAAAATTTGCAATTGAACTGCTATTCCTAAACTCATCAGAATTTATTTTGATTCTGTCTGAAGTAATTCTTCTAAGATAATCAAGAGAAGAATAATAATGTGTATCATAAACCCCTAAAAGTCCATGAGACTCTGTATAATTTGATCTCCACCCAAGAATACAATCTGCACAAAGATAAAAATATTCATCCGCATGTTTAAGATACAAATCCTGCTCTTCATTTCCTGTGGAAGAAACAGCACCTTTTTGAGAATTTATTCTTTCCGGCGAATCCGATTCTTTATTAAAATAGAGCGCCTCTTTTAACAATTCATTGCGGGTACTGGAAAAGATTTCAAAATTCTTTTTGAGAATTCCGTAGTAGTTATTTGCGCTTTCTGAATTATTTTCTTTAACGGCACTCTCGTAATTTTTAATATTTGTATCAATTTCTGAAATTAAAAGATTCTGCTTTTCTACAAGCCTTAAAACATTTTCCTGATGCTTAAAAATATTCTGAATAAGATTCGTGCCCTTATATTTGACCTGAAAATTTTCTTTAAGGGGAACAAAACCTTCAAGCGCTTTTTGAGCCGCCTGAGTCCACTTTTTTTGAGCAACAAGCTCACCGGTTTTATTCTGAACTGCACTGTACTGATACATATTCATCAGGTAGTTCATATCCTTGATAACATCTAGGCGAGAATCTCCCGGATTTCGTTCCAGGACCAGAAGCTTATCCGTTAAGTCTTTTAATTCCTGATTATGACCTTCTTCTCCGCTTTTAATTATACGCAAAAGTTCATTGGCATAATCCGTATAAAGCATTCTGGAATTCATTATTTTGTCGATTCTTTTCTGAACTAGATCAAACTGCTCAGGATTTTCAGCAAAATATTTATTAAGCTCCAGAAGTGCCTTTTGATAATCTCTTGAATCTCCATCTGCAATCAGTTTGTCAATTTCCTTGAGAGAAAGACTTGTCTGAGAATACAAACAATTAAATGAGAAAATAAAAATTGAAAAAAGCAGTGCAAAAACTTTGCGCATATATGTATATTTACGGTATAAACTATTTCAGATTAAAGAAAAAAAAACCGAAATTATAATGATGATAAAAAACAAGAGCTCTGTTTTTAAATCATTTTTATTCTTCCTCTTTTTAGCGCATTGTACAAGTGTATTTTCACTTGATTTTTCCAATGTGGACAACGCGTTGTCGGACTTTTTTTATTCTCTTCAGGGACAGAACGAAGGAACCACAAGTTTTCATTCGCTTTTAATTCCGCTGGGAGGAAGAAGCGAATCCCTCGGCGGAGCATACACAGGCCTTGCCGATGACATAAGCTTTTTTGACTACAATCCTGCCGCTTCCTGCATTTTAGACCAGGCCGAAATTGCCGTATTTCACTCTGCATGGATAGCAGATTCTGCGGTAGAAACCCTGGCCTGCACTACCAGAATTAAAAACCTCGGACTTGGTGCAAAAGTATCTTGTTTTTATATACCTTTTACAGAATACGACGCCTTTGGAAACAGGGTTGCTTCAAACTATTACTCAGAAACCACAGCCAGC
>JAFNQK010000319.1 GCA_017386165.1 Treponema sp. | reverse complement strand
GTTGCAGATGCACGCTCTTGCTGTTTGAACCCTGCAACAGCAACTCACCGTCAGCTTACAGAAGAACAGCTTAAAGCAGCAGGAATTCCTGCAGGTCTTATCCGCCTTAGCTGCGGTCTTGAAGACAAGAACGACCTTGTAAACGACATTAAACAGGCTTTGGAAGCAATCTAAGTTTGCAAGAAACTGTGTTTTGAGTTTTATGGTGATTGCATAAACTCGAAATGCAGTTTATTTAATTACCTTACTTATTATTCCACCACCTACAATCACATTGTCTTGATACAATACCACAGACTGTCCTGGTGCTACAGCTCTCTGTTCTTCCTTAAACATGATTTTCCATGCTTTTCCAGAAAATTCTTCGTCGTCCTGTGGGGTGTAGGTTTCAATTGTTGCTTCAACCGGTCGGCTGGCAAGTCTGATTTTAACAAAAGCGGTGATTGGTTCCTGAGGTTCTACGTTTGCAGGCCATACAAATTCATCTGCAATGAGACCGCTGGAGTTGAGAGCATCGTTAGGGGCAAGGACTACAACGTTGTTTTTTGCGTCGATTGCCTGAACATATGCAGGATAGTTTAAGGCTACTCCAAGTCCCTTTCTCTGACCGATTGTGTAATGTTCAATTCCTTTGTGGCGGCCAAGAACTTTTCCATCCAGGTCGATGATATCTCCCGGAACAGATGGTTTATCAGAAAAGAGAACGTCAAAGTATTCCGCGCCGATAAAATCCTGACTTTCTGCCCGGTCAGCAGCCTTTAAGTTTGCTTTGTGAGCCAGTTCAAAAACTTCTTTTTTAGTGATTGTCGCAAGAGGAAATCTTACTTTTTCAAGGATCTCTGAAGGAAGGCGATATAAAAAGTAAGTCTGGTCTTTTGTTATATCGGTTGCAGTTGCAATCATGCATGGAGTTTTGTCTGTTCTCAGTATTCCGCTTGTTGGGCGGACGATTTTTGCATAATGTCCTGTGCAAAAGTAATCATACTGGATGTCCAGTTTTTTTATTCCTTCAAGCAAGGCGCCAAATTTTACATATCGGTTGCAGCGGATACAAGGGTTTGGTGTTCGGCCTTTTCTGTATTCGCTTTTAAAATAATCTACAACCTGAGCTTTATATTCTTTTGCAACATCGATTACATGATATTCGATATTGTTTGCGGCACAGAATTTTTTGCATTCTTCAATATCTTCCTGTTCTCCGGGACTAAAGCAGGCATCTTTAACGGTTTTTTCTGAACGGATTTCAGGAATACTTCCATCCCACATGGACATGGTAGCTCCGATTACATGGCAGCCTCGTTCTTTGAGTAAAAGTGCTGTGAGGGTAGAATCAACGCCTCCGCTCATTCCTACAACTACTGTGTCTCCGGCTTTTGGTAAATCCTGTGCAATATATTCCATCTGGTTCCTCATTATTTCATTAAATCTTTTATGCTTACGGAGTCTAAATATGAATTAATCATGTCGTCCAGTTTTGTCCACATTGGAAGGGTTGTGCATTGTTCTGCTTTTGCACAAGGTTCTGCACCTTTAACAAGGCAGGCAACAGGAGCAAGGGTTCCTTCTGTAAGACGGAGAATGTCACCGACCTTATATTCTTCAGGTTTGCGGTTGAGCTTGTATCCGCCGCCCTTTCCATGAACTCCGTCTACAAAACCGTGCTTAGAAAGAATGGTCATAATTGCTTCTAAATATTTTTGTGAAATGTTCTGTCGTGCGGAAATATCTTTTAGCGGAATATAACCTGT
Source organism: Treponema sp. (assembly GCA_017386165.1). GTDB lineage: Bacteria > Spirochaetota > Spirochaetia > Treponematales > Treponemataceae > Treponema_D. The sequence continues at coordinate 3,166 of JAFNQK010000319.1, read as the reverse complement.
TTTTTCATTTTCTGCTAAATCAACCATGACTCTGAGAGCATAGCGTCCTCTTGTAGAAACTATCATAAAAACTCCATTAATTACATATTTCCCTAGTATACTAGAAGGTTTATTTACTGTCTACTTATGCATTTTTATCAAAAAAAATATAAAAAAATTTTAAAAGGTTGTTGACACTTTTTTTTGTTGTTGCTATAAATAGTATCAACAGCAAAGAGGTTGTAGATATTGTTTCTACGACCTCTTTTTTTTGTGAATTTTTAGGCAATGAAGCTTGTTTTGTATAAAAACATGGTTTCATTGCCTTTTTTTTGTTCCAGGGGGTAAATATGGAAACACAAGTTACACTAGAACAAGTTGCATCTCTTGCTCAGCAGGCTGCTGGTAAAGAGGCCTATGCAATTTGGTTTTTGATTGGTGCAGCCCTTGTATTTTTTATGCAGTGTGGATTTGCAATGGTAGAAACAGGCTTTACTCGAGCTAAAAATGCCGGAAATATTATCATGAAAAACCTTATGGACTTCTGTATCGGAACTCCAATGTTCATGTTCCTTGGTTTTGGCTTGATGATGAGTGAAAACTACTTGTTTGGTTTGATTGGAAAACCAGATATGCAGCTTTTTACAAACTTTGCAGATCTTGACTGGTCTAGCTTTGTGTTCAACCTTGTTTTCTGTGCAACAGCAGCAACTATTGTAAGTGGTTCAATGGCAGAACGAACAAAGTTCAGTGCTTACTGTATTTATTCTGCGATAATTTCTGCAGTAGTTTATCCAATTGAAGCCGGTTGGGTTTGGAACTCACAGGGCTGGTTGTGCCAGATGGGATTTATTGATTTTGCCGGAGGGGCAGCAATCCATTCTGTTGGTGGTACAGCTGCTTTGATTGGTGCAATTTTCCTTGGCCCTCGTATTGGTAAGTATGATCGTGATGAAAGCGGAAAAGTAACTGCTGTTCACGCTATTCCTGGACACTCTTTGACATTGGGTGCGCTTGGTACATTTATCCTCTGGTTTGGATGGTACGGATTCAACGGTGCTGCTTGTACACAGCTGGAAGGAATCGGTGGTTTGGCTGCTGTATTTACAACAACAACAATTGCTCCTGCAGTTGCAGCTGTTGTAACAATGATCTTTACATGGATTAAGAACGGAAAACCTGATGTTTCTATGACTTTGAACGCCAGCCTTGCAGGTCTTGTTGCAATTACACCTACTTGTGCTTGTGTTGATGCTATTGGAGCAACAATCATCGGTGTCGTTGCAGGTTTCCTTGTTGTAGTAGTTGTTGAGTTTGTTGACCTTAAGCTCCACATCGATGACCCGGTTGGTGCTGTAGCAGTTCATCTTGCAAACGGTATTTGGGGAACCCTTTCAGCTGGTTTGTTTAGTGTTGATACAGGTTTGTTCTATGGACATGGATTTAAGCAGCTTGGTATTCAGTGTCTTGGAGAGTTTACAATCATCCTCTGGACAGCTGTATGTATGGTAATCACATTCTTCCTTATCAAGAAGTTCCATGGATTACGTGCAAGTGCTCAGGAAGAAATCATCGGTCTTGATAAGCTTGAACATGGAATCGATAGTTCTTATGCAGGATTTGCACAGAGCTTTACTTCAGAAGATTTGAAGGAAGCTGCTTCTATCGGAGTAGATTTAAATACAGCAATTCCTGTAACAAAGGCAAGTTCTACACAGAGCAAGCTTACAAAGATCAGTATCGTAACCCGTCAGAGCAAGTTCGATGTTTTGAAGCAGGCTTTGAACAGCATTGGTGTAACTGGTATGACAGTCAGCAATGTAATGGGATGCGGTATGCAGAAAGGTAAGACTGAATACTACCGTGGTGCTCCAGTTGATGTAACACTCTTGCCAAAGATTCGTGTAGACATCTTTGTAGCAAAGGTTCCTGTAGAAGAAGTAATTGAAGCTGCAAAGAAAGCTTTGTATACAGGTCATATCGGAGACGGAAAGATCTTCGTAATTCCAGTAGAAAACGTTGTAAAGGTTCGTACTGGAGAACAGGGCTACGACGCATTGCAGGATGCAGAAGAGTAGTCTGCTAAAATTGGGATCGAAACCTCGTAAGGTTCGTTTTTTATAATTGTCTCTCCTCCGTCAGGTGTCACCTGGCGGAGGTCTTTTATTTAACACAGGTTAGGCTTGAACTAAATACGGCATCATTGCCTATTTTCTTCTATTTTTGTAGAATAAGAGCATTAAAATCGAAAGAGGTAGTGTATGTCTGATAAGAATGTAGAAATCCTGGATAGTACTTTGCGTGATGGAGCTCAGGGCGAAGGAATTAGTTTTTCAGTTCAGGATAAGATTCATATTTGTCAGGCACTGGATGAACTTGGAATCGGTTTGATTGAAGCTGGAAACCCTGGAAGTAACCCAAAGGACATGGAATTCTTTCAGGAAATGAAGAAAATCCAGCTCAAAACTAGTAAGCTTGCAGCCTTTGGTTCTACCCGCCGCAAAGATATTAAGTGTGCAGAAGATGTAAACCTTCAGAGTCTTCTTGCTGCTGGAACAGAATACGTTGTAATTTTTGGAAAAAGCTGGACATTCCAGGTAACAGATATTATCAAGACTACTCTTGAAGAAAATCTTGCAATGATTCGCGACACCTGTGCTTTCTTAAAAGAAAACGGCCGTCACGTTGTATACGATGCAGAACACTATTTTACAGGTTACCTTGCAGATCCTGAATATGCTCTCAAATCTCTTGAAGCTGCTGTAGAAGGTGGAGCTGAAACTCTTGCTTTGTGCGAAACAAAAGGCGGCTGTATGCTCAAGGACTGTGAAAAAGCCGTTAAAGCTGCTATAGAAAGAATCGGAAATCGAGCCGTAATCGGTATTCACACACATAATGACTGTGGACTTGCAGTTGCAAACAGCCTTGTTGCCGTAGAAAGCGGTGCCCGCCATGTTCAGGGAACTTTCCTTGGCTTTGGTGAAAGAACAGGTAACGCAAATCTTAGTTGTATCATTCCTGACCTTCAGCTCAAGATGGGCTACAAGTGTATCGCAGACGAAAAAATGAAGGAACTTACGGACATTGCTAAGCGCGTAGCAGAAATTACAAATATCGCTCTTAACAGTCAGCTTCCGTTTGTTGGTGGAAGTGCCTTCAGTCATAAGGCCGGAATGCACATCGACGC
>JAFNQK010000318.1 GCA_017386165.1 Treponema sp. | reverse complement strand
CGCGAAGGTTTCCCTTGGGAAAACACCGACAAAGTAGAAGCTCTTAAGTCGTTTATTAAAAACAACTAGAGTCGCACGCTTTGAGTATTGAACTTTTAGATACAAATCAAATAATTCAGGTTTTTGAGCGATTTAAAACTCAAAATCCTGACCCCAAACCGGAGCTGGATTATTATTCACCTTTTACTCTGCTTGTTGCCGTAGTCTTAAGTGCACAGACAACCGATAAAAGCGTTAATAAAGTCACAGCTCCTCTTTTTTCTATCGCAGATACCCCTCAAAAAATGAGCCAGCTCTCACAGGAACAGATTGCCCAAATCATCCGCCCCATCGGCCTCACTTCTACAAAAAGCAAAAATGTTCTTGCCATGAGCAAAAAACTGGTTTCGGATTTTGGAGGGACTGTTCCTTCTACCAGAGAAGAACTCATGAGCCTCCCGGGAGTCGGACGAAAGACTGCCAATGTGGTATTAAATGTGATGTTTGGACAGCCGACCATGCCTGTAGACACGCATATTCTTAGAATAAGTCCAATCATCGGCCTTGCAGAAGGCACCACCCCTGAGCAGGTAGAAAAATCCCTCTGCGAGCGCATTCCTCAAAAGTACATGCAGCACGCCCACCACTGGCTCCTTCTCCACGGGCGATACATCTGCACTGCCAAAAAACAGAACTGCCAGGAATGCCTTATAAAGGATTTGTGCAAACACAACCAAAAGTGATAAGATAAATACGACCGCTAACGCGGTGTTTACAAGGAGAAAATAATGGAAGAACAGACAACTGATACTCTTCATGTGGTAACAGATGCAGCTGCACACGCCGCAGAAGAAACAATGGGAAAATTTACACACAAATTTATGGATTTTGCCAAATCACTCCTTACATGGGAAAACCTTTTTAAGGTAATTGGTGCTTTAATTGTAATTCTTTTAATCCTCATCGTATTCAAAGTAATCAAGCACTTTATCAAAAAGGTTCCTTCAGAAAAATTACAACCACATTACCAGTCGATTATCCTTCGATTTGTTAATTATGTTCTATATTTCTTAGTCGGAATGTACATTTTGAGCCTATTTGGCGTTAAGCTCAGCGCAATCTGGGGAGCAGCTGGAGTTGCCGGTATCGCAATCGGTTTTGCTGCCCAGACTTCTGTAAGCAACCTCATCAGCGGTCTTTTTGTACTTGGCGAAAAAACAATGAAAGTCGGCGATTTTATCGTTGTTGGAGGCGTTAGTGGAACTGTTGATTCAGTTGGCCTTTTGAGCGTAAAAATCCACACTCTCGATAACCAGATGATTCGTATTCCAAACAGCACAATCATCAATACAAACTTTCAGAACAACAGCTTCTTTAAGGACCGACGAGTATGCTTTAATGTTTCAATCGACTACTCTAGCGATATGAATGTTGCTCTTGAAGCACTCAAGTCAGTTCCTGGAATGTGCCCTTCTGTTTTGCAGAATCCTGAGCCAGGTGTATGGTATGACGGTTTTGGTGAAAGCGGAATCAACATGACAATCGCCGTTTGGTTCTCACCTGCAAAAACAGGTCTCGGCGACGTTAAAAACGAAGTTTACATCGGAATCAAAAAGGCCTTTGACCAGGCTGGAATCAATATTCCATTCAATCGCCTTGATGTTCAGATGGTAGAAAATAAATAAAAAAGATAAGAAACGAGGCTAGATATGGAACAGGCACAAATCAATCTTGATTCAATCAGCAAACTTGTAGAAGAAAACATTCTTGAATTGCTCACAGAACACCCTCAGCCAAAGGGTTCAATCTTTGTACTGGGTTGTTCTTCAAGCGAAATCTCAGGCGGACTCATCGGACACGCATCCAGCGCAGAAGTCGGAAAAGCAGTTTTTACCGGTGCAAATCGTGCCTGCAAAAAAATGGGCGTATACCTTGCTTCTCAGTGCTGTGAACACTTAAACCGCGCCCTTGTAATCGAAAAAGAATGTGCCCAAAAGTATGATTATCAGGAAGTTTGTGTAGTTCCATGGCTAAAAGGAGGCGGTTCCCTTGCAACTGCCACCTACTACGGCCTCAAGGAACCTTGTGTTGT
>JAFNQK010000031.1 GCA_017386165.1 Treponema sp. | reverse complement strand
CCATCTCCTGCAGCCTGCTGGAGAGACGGGTGATGTACATCATTACAGGTGTAGTGAAGCACAAGTTCTTGGAAATTAACCTCAACGTAACTTCCAACTGGAAGGAACTGTACTTCTACTAGACAGACCAAGACCTTGGAGTGATCGGTGGAAAGAAGAATATCAGATACACATACGAGGTGCTGACGGCTCTGGGCATGAAGTTCTTCCCGATAACCTATCACAAGCAGAACGGGACTTCCATCGTAGGCAGGATCCACTGGGTAGATACCTTCTTTTACGACGAGGAACATGATGTCTATGCCATCCGTATCTCGCCTGAAATCATGCCGTTGCTGATAAACCTGACCCAGAACTTCACTTCGTTCGACATCGGGACGGCCATGAGGCTCAGGTCTAAATACACACAATATTTTGCAGGAAAAAATAAACAGGGGGCGTTGCGGGGGAAGTCCCCCGCTGGAAGGGGTGGAGAGCAAGCGCAAACTTTGTTTGCGAATGCGAACCAGGGGAAGGCGGAAGATAATTTATTCGTTGATGGATATTGAAATACCGACTTTAAATCTATCTTATAGAAATATTAATGATTTCATCAACAATATCTTCAAGTTTTTTAGAACCGTCAATAACATAATCTGATGCTGGCAATGTGTCTTTCAGCATTTGAATATACGCGATTCTTGCATGGTTCAAATAAAAGTCAATCTCACAACGGATTTCATCTGCGGAGGAATTTTTCATATCCCTAAGAATTCTCCGGCCCAGAGCAATGTCTAACGGCGTGTCTATAAAAATTGCGCAGTCTATATAATCTTTGAGTAATTCATGTTTATATGCAAACGGGTAATCCAAAAACAAATATTCGTATTTTCCGCTTGCAATGATTTTTTCAATATCGTTTTTTAAGGGAGTAAGATTCCAAACGTTACAATCAGCACCGTCTTTTACCCATTGGCAAAAATCTTCAACTTCACCTTCAAAAGAATAATCATCAAAATGAAGGGACGTTGCCTTTGGGATTTTTTTTATGATTGATTTTGTTGCACTTGTTTTACCGCCCGCTGTAACTGCTGCTATTGCTATGATTTTCATTTTTTATTTCCTTCCGCATTTTCCGCAAACGGTTCGATGTATTTTTGGATAAAATCCACCCGGTCAAAAATTGTGGGCTTGAAATACGATGCCACTGCGACCACAAGATTTTTCTGCGGATTTATGTAAATCACGTTGCCGCTGTTACCGATAGCAGCGTAGATATTTTTCTTCCGTGAAATAATCCACCAGAGGTATCCGTATTCCATGCCGCGGAAATGATTGTTTTCGATTGCACGCGGACGTGTCATTTCGTGAATCCAATCGGACGAAACAATCTGATTGCCATCATAATTTCCGTTGTTCAGACACAGCTGTCCGATTTTTGCCATGTCGCCCGCACACAAACAGAGACCATAGCCCGGAGTTCCAAGCTCTTGCGGATCGGCGAACCAGACGTTTTCTTTCGGAAGTTTGCTTATCGTAAACGCTTTGTGCTCCTCTGCTGATTTTGCATAAAAGTTTTTGTGCTTTTTAATTCCAAGCGGTTCAAAAAGATATTTGTTGGCATAATCCACGGTTTTCATGCCGGTGGCCTTGTACAAAATCCCCGTCAGGATGTGGAGGCAGACAGACGAATATTTAAACTCATCGGTTAGTCCATTTCGGCCGCCAAGAAAATCAAGAGACGCATAAGTCCAGTTTTCGCTCGAACAGACTTTGCTCCACGGGTCGCCCTTAGATTTATACGGAGCACGCATCGTAAGGAGATGTTTTATGGTCACATCGTAAATTGTTTTTTCACCGCGCTTCACCTTGTATTCGGGAAAATAGTCCAGCACTTTGTCGTCCACGCTTTTTATCTGCCCCTTGTCTATGGCAATTCCCACAAGCAGGGCCATAATGCTTTTTGTCACGGACATAACGTGAACGCAGTCGTCGCTTTTGTAATTGTTCCATGTGTCGGCGTAAACAGTCTTACCGTCGCGGATCACTTCAATCTGGCAGATGTTCTGCTGCTGCGTCTCAATCAATTCGTGCAGTTCTTCTTTAGTCATAAAAACCTCGTTCTTATCTGTTAGTTTTGAGCGCTCATAAGTAAGAATAAATGGATTAAAAATTGAATTCAAGAAAAATCTTAAAAATTTTTTTCAATAAATCAACATACCTCACTGCAAGCAACGAGGTATGAAACCTTCCGCACGAATCAAAAGTTTAATGTAAACGGAGTTTCTTTTGGTTCAAATAACGGCGAAATATCATGGAAATTAACATATGAGAATTCTTTGTAAGACTCATAATTTTCTCCGCTGTAAATAACGGAACCTTTTATTTCTGATTGCTGAATATGAGAAGGATATAGTTCGTGGAACTTTTTCATATTCTTTGTAAATTCGTCATTCAAGGCTTTTCCACTCTTTACTTCAAAAAGTGAAAGCATTTTATTTTCTTTCAACAATAAATCAATTTCTAAGCCTTTACTATTCCTGAAGAAAAATAAATTAGGTTCTGTACCTGTATTATAGCGGGCTTTCAGAGCTTCAGAAACGACAAGATTTTCAAAAACATTTCCTAAGAGCGGGTCTCTCTGCATTTGTGCGGGATTTTCAATTCCCAAAAGATAGGCAACAAGCCCTGTGTCACAGAAATAAACTTTTGGAGTTTTTACAACCTGGCTTGTTCTGTTTTCATACCAGGGATGCAATACATAAACGATGTGTGATGCTTCAAGAATTGAAAGCCAGGAACCGATTGTTGTACTTGATACACCGACATCAGCCGAGAGTGCAGAATTGTTTACCAGTTGACCAGTGCGGCCTGCAAGAAGACGTATAAAGTTTTCGAATCTCATCAAATCCTGAACGGCATTTATTTGGGCAATATCTTTTTCCAGATAGGTTTGCACATAATTACGATAATATTCAAAAGGCTTTAAACCTTTTTTTGTAAAGAGGAAAGGCATGCATCCGGACACAAGCTGCACATCCCTTTCCAGCTCAATTCCGCTGTCCTTCAATTCTTCCAAAGATAAAGGCTGCATCTGTATGATTGCAATACGACCTGCAAGAGATTGTGAAACCGAATTTTTAAGGGAAATCTGCTGGCTTCCAGTAAGGATGTATTGTCCCGCTTTTTTGTTTTTATCAATGCGAACCTGAACTGTACTTAATAATTCCGGAACACGCTGTATTTCATCAATAATTACAGGTTCTGGAAATCTTGTAAAAAATTCTTCAGGATCATTCTTTGCAAGGGAGCGGGTATTCATGTCTTCCAGATTTGCGTAGGAAAAATCGGGAAACATATTTTGAACCAGAGTGGTTTTTCCGCATTGGCGAGGTCCAAAAATCACAACCGATGGATAATCCTTCATGCAGGAAGCAATGTATTCAGAAATCTTTCTCTTTATCATAAAATAAGGATAACATGATACGGTGGAGATTTCAAGTGTGACTTTAAATCTCCACCGTATATTTTTTATTGACCAGCACTGGTTAATAATGATAAAATTATGATATAATTTTGATAATTGAATTATTTGATGAGGTGAATATCATGACGCAAATACGACCAATATCAGACCT
>JAFNQK010000317.1 GCA_017386165.1 Treponema sp. | reverse complement strand
TAATGTTGTTGCAACTCAAATTCCTTTTCATCAGATTTATAAGGGAGTTGTTCCTGAGATTGCAAGCCGCAAGCACGCTGAATGGATTTTGCCGGTTGTAAAACAGGCTCTCGAAGAAGCTCACATGACAATGGACGATATCGACGCCGTTGCTGCGACAAACCGACCTGGTTTGATGGGGTCCCTCCTTGTTGGTCTTACTTATGGAAAAACTCTTGCCTGGGCATGTAATAAGCCTTTTATCGCGGTAAATCATATGCTTGGTCATATGTATGCCGCTCATCTTCAGAATGATATTCCTTATCCATATCTTGGGCTTTTGGTAAGCGGCGGTCACTCCATTATTTGTAAAGTAAATGGATTTGATGATTTAGAAGTACTTGGAACAACCGTTGATGACTCCGTAGGAGAAGCCTTTGATAAGGTTTCAAAATTCTACGGGCTTGGTTACCCGGGAGGAGTTATCATCGATAATCTTGCCAAGCAGGGAGATCCAAAAGCTGCGACTTTTCCTGTTCCAAAGCTTGATGGCGAAGAACACCGTTACGACATGTCATTCAGCGGTTTAAAAACTGCCGTTATTCATCAGTGTGATATGTTCTGGAACGACGGCTATGAACATTCAAAAGAAAATATGTGTGCCGCATTTCAGGAAACTGCCTGCAAGACTCTTACAAGCCGTTTGTTCAGAGCGGTAGAAGATACTGGTCTCAAGACAATTGTTGCCGGTGGTGGTGTTGCCGCTAACAGCCGTCTTAGAGCAATTCTTGCGGAGCGCAAGGATTTAAACTGTATTTTCCCTCCATTAAAATTGTGCGGCGATAATGGTGCAATGATTGCCGGAGTTGCTTATCACTTCTTAAAGCGCGGCGACCGTTCCGGATGGGATACTACAGCCTGTGCCCGCATTCCTCAGTTTAAACGCGGCTTAAAAAATTTTGACAGATAGGTGAATTGGATGAAACTTAATCAGCTAACATACGGAATCGTTGGACTTGGAATTATGGGTGGTTCTTTTGCCAAGGCTATCCGTCAGAATATTTTGTGCCAGAATGGTTCAACCGGTAAGGTTTATGCCTGCAACCGCAGTACCGCATGTCTTGATATGGCAATGAAAGAAGGGGTAGCTGATAAGGTATTTACTTCTGATAATGTTTCAAAGATGCTTCCTGAGTGTGATGTGGTTTTTGTTTGTCTTTACCCTCATGCCACTCTCGATTTTTTGCGTGAACATCGCGATGAATTTAAATCCGGTGCAGTTGTAACCGATATCAGCGGCGTCAAAGGTATTTTTGAAAAACAGCTTCCTTCGATTTTGCGTCCTGATGTGGACTTTATCATCGGTCATCCAATGGCCGGGGGCGAAAAAGAAGGTTATGCCAATTCAAAGGCTTCTTTCTTTGTTGAGCACAATTATATTCTGTGTCCGATTGAATCTAATAAAGAAGATAATCTTGAAATGATGCGTTCTCTTGTAACTGCCATGGGCTTTACCCGTATTACAGAGACTACTTGTGATATCCATGATTACAAAATCGGTTTTACAAGCCAGTTGTGCCACGTAATTGCCTGTGCCCTTGTGGACAGTGCTGAAGACGAAGAAATCACTGCTTTTGGCGGCGGCAGCTTTGAAGATCTTACCCGCATTGCAATGATTAACGCTCCTCTCTGGTCAGAGCTTTTTATTTCGAATAAAGAAAAATTGTGCGAACATATCAAGCAGTTCAGAGCTTATCTTGATGCTTTTGATAATTCAATTAAAGCAGAAGATTCTGAGCAGCTTCAGGCTCTTTTAAACCTCTCCCGTGAAAAGCGCCTTAAAATGGGCTCAATCCGCACTTCTGTAAAGAAATAACCTCTGTAACGACTTGAAAAAGCCCGTTGAAGGCCTCCAAACACCTTAAAAAGGCCTCGATTTCCTCTCTTTTTTCAAAAAAAGTTTGACAGTTTTTAAATTCACCGTTTACAATTATGGCACGGTGGTGGACTGTTTTTGTTTAAATAGTCTGAAAAGGGAAGAAACAGAATATGAAGTGTCGATTGATTTGCAAAACAAATGTTCTTCTCGTAATTGCTGCTTTGTTTTGGTCTGGCAGTACAAGAGTTTTTGCTCAGGCTGGATACGATGATACTGATTATTCCTATGTTGATTCAGAGGAGCAGATTGAATCTGGTGTAAAAATAGCTCCTCTTATTGCCGGTTCACTTCTTCATAATGATTATTATGCTGGAGAGGTTCATGTTGGTTTGGACTGTTTGTTTACAGGAGTCCTTGATCCCTTTTATTTTGGTATAGGTTTACGTGGAGATTTGGGATTTCCTAGAGATGGATTTCCTTTTCGTTATGTAGTTGGAGGAGAAACTTTGGATTCTCCAAGTCTGGTAGGGGGAACTTTTTATGTTCCTCTCGGGGTTTCTTTTAGTCCTTTTTCTAATGATAAAATTTCTTTTTTTATTGAAGCAAAAGGAGGAGCTTCTTTAGTAACACTTATTACCCTTGGAACAAATGCTTCAAGCAAGCTGCATTTTATTCCTATGGGTGGGCTGGGCATTGGTTTTATTATCTATGGATTTGAGATTGCTGTTTTTACAGAATACGATCCGCTGAATTCTTTCAGTCAGGGAATAAAAATTGCCTACCGTATTCCATTAAAATTCGGAGGAAGAAAGTATGAATAAGATTTTTGTACGCGCTTTTACATTCTGCTTATGTCTTATTATTCCTTTTGTTTTTTCTTCCTGTGATACAACTTATGACTCCATGATAGAGGAATACAATCAGTGTTTTGTTTATGCAGCAGGTGAAAAAAAGAAACCGGCAATAGATGATTCTGATTTTAAGGATTCTTACATGATTCCTGAGATGTCGTACAAAATTCGAATGGAATCTGTTTTTAGTATATGTGCACCAAACGGAGGTAATTCTTACAGCTGGACTGTCAGTGATAAATCTTTTTCTGATGATCCGGATCCAATTTTTAAGAGCGATAAAAAAGTTCTTGTATTTAAACCAAGTGCTTCTGAATATTCTATAGGGCAGGCATACTATTTAACTTTAAAGGTCTTTTCTGATAAAGGTGAAAGTTCAGATTATGCAATGCTTATAATAGATGAAGAATAAAAAACATCCATTCAAAAAAGTAAGGCTTTGAGACAGGAGGTTTCTTATGAGAAAGCATTTTTTATTAGATTTAAGCAAGTTACTGGTATGCTTTACCGCTGCCTTATTATTGGCTTCGTGCCGTGATGTTACAAATGGTGCTGTCACTGGCTCTTCTTATGGTGAACGATTGACAGTGAATCTTACTGCCCAGGCCGAAGATGGACTCGGAAATATAGTGGATTTGAGTAATTCTTCTTCTCGTTCTATTCTTCCAAGTACATTTGATGCTAGAGATTTGGCTTTTAGAATCAGTGGTTTTTCCCGCAAAGGTAAATTTGTAGGTACTAGTGCTGAGGATGAAGTTGCAATTGAATTTGAAAGCCATGAGTTTACTAGTGGTACAACAAAACCTGCTGCTGCTCAAGAACTTACCTTTGATATCTGGGAATTGACTCTTACTGCCTATAAAACAGATGATACTGAATATCAGCGCCCGGTATTGAGAGGACGCACTATTGCAGATTTGTCTGACGGTGGAGAAGAAATTCCATTTATCATAAGCAGCCGTGGTCTGGAAACTCCAGGTAGTGTTAACCTTCACTTTCGAGTAGATGATTATCAGGATAAATTAAACAGCATTAAGCTCGGACTTTATGATAAAAACACTGGGCTCGAAGTAGTAGGAAAGACTAAGAATGTTGTCAAAGCAAATATAAGTTCTGACGGTGATTACAGATATTTTGACGATGCCGAAATATCAAATGTTACTCCTGGAACTTATCTGTATAACATCTACTTTTATGCAGATGATGTACAGACAAAGCCCCTCGGTTTTTGGTCAGATTTGATCGTTGTTGATGCTGGTAATGTTACAACCTGTTCAAATACTAATAATGCTATTGTTCCTGGATCAGATCCAGTAACAATTGATCTTGGTGATATCTTGAACAAGGTTCCAGATGCTCCTGCTCATTTGAATGCATACCTCATCGATGACTATAAGGACCCTGATAAGTATCATGTACGCCTTACATGGGAAGATGCTTCTAACAACGAAGAATACTTTGTTCTTACTATTACAGAATACACCGATCTTACAACAGAAGGTGCTGTATACTTTACTAATGAAGATCTTGGTGCTGCAAGCTTTGCCGGCTGGAATGGCCGTCTCTCTGGTTCTCTTCTTAGCGGTAATGAAACAGTTGATATCATTCTTCCTACAGGCCGCTTATTCGATATTACTCTTGCTGCTAAGAACAATATTGGTACATCTGATGGTGCAGTTCGTGTTGATGATGGTGAAGCAATTTCTGGCTGCACACTCTACTCGGCACAGGATAATAACCGCATCAACCGCGTTGCTTTGACTCATTACTTGAACAGAGGTACTTTGACATTGGACGGCGTTGTTCAGACTGGCGATAAGTACATCGATTACCAGGTTTATGCAGGTTCTAATATTCCTGTTCTTGATATCGACGGAACAACAAATACTCTTGTTTCTAAAGATCATCCGTTTGTTAAGTGGGTTCAGAAACTTTATGCTAATCCTCTTGTTGAAGTTACAGAAACAGACTGGCACAATATCGCCTGCTATGCAGATTACGACCAGACTTATTACATCACTTATGAACAGGAAGAATGGCTTGATATGGATGCTGCTCGTGTTACTGCTGAATGTCCTGGTGATTGTAAGAATGCTACAGTTGATGCTTCTACAGAAAAGACAATTACTGTAACAATTGACGGTACCCTCGGATCATATACAGATGGCCGTACATATGACTACTTTGAATTCCGTATCAACGGTCAGTCTTATCAGGCAAGTGCAAGTAATACATTTGATATTTCTACAACAGAACTTGAGTCTGGTGTATACATCTTTAACGCCCTTGCCCGCAGCGGTACTCAGTGGTACTGTAACACATTCCGCATTACGATTGAACGATAGTACTACTAAGTAAATTGTAGAGAAGGGGTGCCTTCAAAGTTTGAGGGCATCCCTTCTTTCTTTTAGTTTCTCTATTGAAAATCGCCATAAATAGTAATAAAATTAGACATTATGAGTGCAGAGATATTAGATAAGGCAATTCGCAGAGTTCCTGATTTTCCTAAAAAGGGAATACTTTTTTACGATGTAACAGGGATTTTTGCTTCTCCGGACGCATTTAAGTATGTAATTGACCAGATGGTTGAATTGTATAAAGACCAGAATCTTGATGGTATTTGCGGTGTTGAATCCCGCGGATTTTTGCTTGCAGCTCCTTTGGCAGAACGCCTTGGGCTTCCTTTGGTTTTAATCCGCAAAAAAGGCAAATTACCTGGAGAAACATATTCTTGTTCTTATTCTCTGGAATACGGTACTGCAGAAATCGAAGTTCACAAATCAGATGTTCAGCAGGGAAAAAAATATCTTATCGTTGATGATTTAATCGCAACTGGCGGTACTCTGGTTGCTTCTAAAAATCTTATTGAACAGGGAGGCGGACAGGTAAGCGGTTTCTTTGGTGTAATTGGCTTACCTGAATTAAATTATAACCAGGTTCTCGCCCCAATTCCAGTAAATACTTTAATAAACTTTTCAGGTAAATAATAAGGAAATATATATGTCACTTCTTTCAAAAAAATATAAACCTCTTCTTGGTGTAAAAGAAACAGAACATGCTATCGTTAGCATTAAAGACTTTTTTCAGCTTGCTCTTTCTACAGAGTTGAATCTTACCCGCGTAACTGCACCTCTTTTTGTTCCATCTGGAATGGGTATCAACGATGATCTTAACGGTGTAGAGCAGCCGGTTTCATTCCCTGTTCATGATATGGACGGCAAGAGGATGGAAATCGTTCAGTCACTTGCTAAATGGAAGCGTATGAAGGTAAGTGAACTTGGTATGACTCCAGGTTTTGGTATTTATACTGACATGAACGCTATTCGTCCTGACGAAACTCTCGATGCAATTCACTCTCTCTATGTTGACCAGTGGGACTGGGAAATGGCAATCGACGAAAAAGACCGCACAGTATTCTACTTGTTCGATATCGTAAAGAAAGTATACCGCTGTATTAAACGCACAGAATTTTTTCTTTATGACAGATATTCAATGCTTGAACCAGTTTTGCCGGAAGAAATTAAACTTGTATATTCTGACGATTTGCAGCGCATGTATCCAAACCTTACTCCAAAGCAGAGAGAAGACAAGGTTGCCAAGGAATATGGCGCTGTATTTATTGCCGGTATTGGTGGTAAATTGCCAGACGGATCAATTCACGACGGTCGTGCACCTGACTACGATGACTGGATTAGCGATGCTGGTGACGGACATGTTGGTCTCAACGGTGATATTATCGTATGGAACTCTGTTCTTGGCCGCGCATTTGAACTTTCTTCAATGGGTATTCGTGTAGTACCAGAAAGTCTCCGCCGTCAGCTTAAGGAACGGGGCTGCGAAGAAAGAGCAAAACTCGAATTCCATTCACGCCTTTTGAATGGTGAATTTGTACCAACTCTCGGTGGTGGTATTGGACAGAGCCGTTTGTGTATGTTCCTTTTGAGAAAAGCTCATATCGGAGAAACACAGGTTAGTGCATGGCCGGAAAAAGTACGCAAAGAATGTGCTGAAAACGGCATTCCACTTTTATAATAGTTTTTGTATTGTGTGGTTCGTGAGTGAAGACTGAATACCAGTTTAAGGCAGATGAATTAGAATCTCCGCTAAAGAATTGCAAAAAAAATGGTATTACAGAGCTTTTTGTTCACGATGCCACACTTGCAAAGGACAAAAACAAACTCCTTCATTTTATTAAGTCTGTTCAAAAAGAAAGTCCAGAGCTTTTTGTTTCCATTAAGGTAGAGCCTTCTGTTCTTGATAATGAAGTTTGCAGAGAACTTCAGAATATCAACTGTTCAATTGAGATTCCTTTTTTGCTTAAGAACGGCGAAAAAAATCTTCCATTTTTTGATAAAAAGTTTTATTCAAGGCGGGCTGTCAGTCTGAATAATGCAGGTCTTGTTTTTGGTGTTGAACTGCGCTATTCCGATGTTAATGGGGATTCTCTCAAGGCCTTTAAAGATCGTCTCGATTTTACGGTTGAACAGTACCCAAATCACATCGATTTTCCTCAGATAGAAGATGCTGAACTTGCCCAGTCGGCAAAGGTGATGCAGACTTTTAGTGCAGAAGATATCCGTACTGCCCGAAATCTTTCTTTTTCATGCAAGACTTTTTATTCTGCGGGGCGGGCTGTCCCATGGTTTAATCCTGTTTTGAATGCCTTAAAAATTACTCCATGCAGTTTTTTTTCTGACTTTGCAGAATGGCAGCACTGTAATAACTGTGATTTTAAGTCTGGTTTTAATCCGGATTCTGCCAGTCACCATGAAATAGAAAAAATGCAACTCCTGTTCTTGCAGCAGAAATTTGAAGAAAAAAGAAAAAATCATCTTTTTACTGCTGTAACAGATATTGTTTGTCTCAATGGGGCTTTGAGTCGTCTTGTTTCTGACGGTACTGAGTCTGTTCTTGAAACTGAATATAATCCTGAAGATATTTTTGGGCCTGAGTCTATGAATATTCAGGGCTTTGTGAATGATGTGTGCCTTGAGCACTGTACCGTAAAAGTTTTCTTTAACGAATACGGTGAACCTGATTTTAAGATTTTGTAAAATGCTTTATTCCTTTACTTCTGAATCAAAACTCCGCCTGGATGATTTTTTGCGTGTACAGATTCCTATTGCACTTGCAGACAGTGTTTCCAATGAACAGATTTCAAATTCAAAAATCCGTCGTCTGATTGTGGCAGGGGCTGTAAGCGTAAACGGTCAGCAATGCCGTCGTCCCGCTTTTGAACTCCGTGGGCGTTCTATTGTTAAGGTTGAACTTGATCCTGGAAAATTTTTTTATGAAAAACAGCTGGATGATATTTCTTACGAGGTCACCCCGAAAGATGTTATTTTTGAAGACGAATATCTAATCTGTGTAAATAAACCTGCGCTTTTTCCAACAGAGGAAACAATTGTCGGGAATGAAAAACGGGATAACCTTCATGATGCGGTGGTGCGCTATCTGTGGGCGCAGAATCCTTCTTTGCGTAATCCTCCTTATGTCGGCATTATGCACCGTCTCGACAGGGAAACCAGCGGTGTAATTCTTTTTACCAAGCAGCGCAGTGTAAATAAGTCGGTTCAGGAAAGTTTTGCAACTCACAATATAACCAAGGAGTACCGGGCACTCTGTTCGTATTCATCTTCTGTATCAGCTCCCAAAAAGCAGTTTACTGTTGAAATGTTTATGAACCGTACAAGTCCAAAAGGGCAGGCTTGTAAATGTGGGGCTGTATCGGAACAAAAAGGCGGGTTGTACTCTAAAACTGATTTTAAGCTTGTGAGGGATAATGTTCGTGTAGAAGGTGTCTCTGACAAGTCTCATTTATGTATTGTTCAGGCTTTTTTATATACAGGTAGAACTCATCAGATTAGAACTCATTTGAGTTTTTTGGGATTACCTATTTTGGGTGACGAGCTGTATGGTGGCATTCAATATAATAGAATAATGCTTCACGCCCAGCGGCTTATAATCGAGCATCCTGTCTCTAAGATTTCTCTTGAACTGGTGGCTCCTCTTCCTGAAATTTTAAAATAAATTTATCTGTTTTTACAAAATCATGTTATAATTTTATCTGCAGATGACAGTATTTTATTTGCTTTGCGTTATTGTGTCTTTTCTAAATTTTACATTCTTTTTAG
>JAFNQK010000316.1 GCA_017386165.1 Treponema sp. | reverse complement strand
CTTTTGCCACTTTGGCTCAATGTTTTTAAAATCGTAAGTTGACATAATGTTACTCCATATTTAGCTTACTGTACCATTTTTATGAAATTTATTGAAGACTTTTGCATAATTTATTTATTTTTGTGTTGACCTCTGCGTTCGGGCAGGTTCCAGTACCTTTTACAAAACAACTTTTAAAGGCTACATGGAGTATAGTTCTGATATCTGGTGGCTGCATGCCGTTACTGATTTAGTCATGTATGGAGAAGTAGTTATTCCTGCAGATGATTACTGCATAGTGGAAAACAAAAGCGAGTTTGCAGAGTTTGAACTGGAATACAACTGGCCCGACAAAGTGCAGAGTGTTTTTTCTGACGGTCTGATGAAAAACTACTACTTTGTCAATCTGTCGGAACCAGATTCAATACTCCTCTGGGGGCTTGATACAGACTAGAATCAGTTTAGTTCAGGCGCTGTACCAGATAGGGCAGTGCCTTTTCAAATTTTGCACCATACCAGTGGTCTTTGTCGCCCAGTGTCTGCTTTATTGACTCTACGACAAAGTCTGCTGCAATACTTGCTGCATCTATGACTGACTTTCCGCGCATAAGGCTTCCTGCAAATGCTGACGAATAGATGTCGCCGGTTCCATGTAAAGATGCATCAAGGTGTTCGGTAAAGTAATAGTCAAAGGTTGCACCGTTGTAAACTGCAACTCCCAGTTTGCCTTTTTCAAAAGACACACCGGTAATGATTACATTTTTTGCGCCCAGTTTAGCAAGGTCTTTGCACACGGTTTCAATGTATGCCTTGTCGTAACCGCTGCCTTTGTATTCAATTCCCAGAAGGAAAGAAGCTTCTGTCAGGTTTGGTAAGATAAAGTCTGCACCCTTGCACAGTTTTGCCATTTCTTTGGGAAAGTCTGCGTCAAAGCCTGCATACAGTTTTCCGTTGTCAGCCATTGCGGGGTCTACAATGCGTAAGGCTCCGTCGCGTGCAACGCTGTTCATGATGTCCATGGTCGGAGCAATCTGTGTTCTGCTTAAGTAACCGGTATAAAATGCGTCAAAGGTAATGTTGTCTTTTTTCCACTGAGCAAGAATTTTGGGCATTTCGTCAGTCAGGTCGTGGAATGTCCATGCAGAAAAACCGGGTGCGGTATGATTTGAAAGAACTGATCCGGGAAGAATTGCGGTTTCAATTCCGCATGCAGAAATAATGGGCAGTGCTACGGTAAGAGAACATTGTCCCACGCATGAAATATCCTGAATTGTAAGAAGTCTTTTATCCATAATGACACCTCTTTTTTTAAGTTTGACTCATCATAGTTTCTTTATCCTACTTAGTCAATAGGTTTTTTCTTTGAGCTGAACGGAACGGTTTATCCACTTGCCGCTCAGATAGTAAATCCAGAATGCAAGAGAAGTAATGATCCAGGTGATGGGATAACTTGCCATAACCATATGCAACGTCTTATTCTGCTGTACTGCAGTGAACAGCCACAGTATGCGCAGGGCACAGACTCCGAATACCGTTATCATCATGGGAATAAAACTGTTGCCGGTGCCGCGTATGGTTCCGCTTAAAACTTCTATTGAAATGTAGGTAATCCACCACGGAATCATAAAGCGCAGGATATCCATTCCTATTTCAAGTACTTCCCAGTCGTCTTTGGTAAACAGCCTGTAAAACCATTCGCCGAAGAACCAGAAACAGAGGCAGAAGATTATGGTGGTAATGGCGGTCATTAAAAGTGTTTCCCACATTCCCTTTTTTATGCGTGACAGCTGTCCCGCTCCCGTATTCTGTCCTGCAAACGTGGTGATTGCAATGCCGAATGCATTTACCGTCATCCAGAAAATTGCATCAATCTTTCCAAATGCCGCCCATGCAGCAACGGTCTTTGTTCCAAACAGATTGAAATTAGTCTGTATGATAAGATTGCTTATGGTGTACAGTGAAGACTGAATTCCTGCCGGAAATCCAATGCGCAGCATTTCGCGCAGAATGTGACCGCTGAACCGTATTTCCTTTATCTTAACCGCATAGACATCGTGCGACTTGAGCAGAAGCCACATGACGATTACCGCACATTCAACCTGACAGATGACGGTTGCCAGTGCAACTCCTTCTACCCCCATGCCCAGACCGCGGACAAACAGCAGGTCCAGTCCAATGTTGGAAAAGCAGCCGATCATGATGATATGAAGCGGTGTGCGTGAATTTCCGACTGCCCGTAGAATTCCCGAGCCCATGTTGTATATGAACATAGGAATGGTTCCGGTAAAAATAATCAGAAGATAGGTTCGTGAAAGCGGTACAACATCTTCCGGAGTGTGTGTTATGAAAAGCATAAGGTTTGTGCATGCCATGCCTGCACCGGTGATAAGAAGTCCCCCGGCAAGACAGAGTGCAATGGCGGTATGAACGCTTTGGGAAAGACTTGCCTTGTTTTTTGCACCGTAAAACTGTGAAATCAGCACTCCTGCACCGCTGGAAAGTCCCAGAAAAAAACCTAAAAGCAGGTTTATGTAAACAGCAGTCGTTCCCCCCACGGCAGCAAGGGCGGTCGTACCCACATACTGTCCTACAACAAACGCGTCAACTGTATTGTATAATTGCTGAAAAAACGTTCCTGCAAGAATAGGAAAGAAAAATGTCAGCAATGCCTTCCAGATAGGCCCTCTGGTAATTTCCATCCGCTCACCATACCACTAAGTACATAAATGTGCAACTTATATTTGACAATTCTCTATTTTAAATAGATAATATAATGATTATGAAAAATTTTACGATAGCATTGACCGTTCTTGCCATTCTTGTCGTGTATTGTATGGTACGGGCAATAGTAAATAAAAAACCGATTTCTCGCCCCATTACCTGGCTTTTGTTTTATGATTTAGTTCCCATCATCGGAAATATGCTGATAATTTTTTCGGGAATGTATGCTCCCAGTTTTGTCGGCTATATTCTGTACCTGGTGGGAACCGACTGGCTGTTCTACTTCCTGATTAAATTTTCAATGGCGTACTGCGACTATGAGTTTGAAAGAACTCCGTTGCGGTGGGTGCTTTTGTTCTGTACTATTTTCGATTCGACTTCTGTGCTGCTCAATCCGGTCTTCCATCACGTGTTTGCCATTGAAGAGGTTGTGCTTGATTCGGGAGATGTGTACTTCAAGCTGGTGTCGTATGCGTTCCACTATGTCCATCTTGTATTCTCGTATGCGCTGGTTGCCGTTACGTATGGAATTTTTATCCGCAAGATGATTACCGTATCGCGGCTCTATCTTGAAAAGTATTTAACTATTTTCGTTACGCTGTTCATTGTGACCATCTGGGAATCGTGGTATGTCTTTTCAAAACAGCCGGTTGATAAATCCATGCTGGGTTACGGTTTGTGCGGCGTCCTTATGTACTACTTTGCGCTCAGGTATCTGCCGTTCTTCCTTACCGAAAAAATGCTTTCTGCCATTGTGTCCAACATGTCTGATGCAATTCTCTTTTTTGATAACAAGGGGGATTGTGTTTACTTCAACGATGGTGCAAAAAAGCTGTTTAACCTTCAGAGCGGAGATTATTCTGCAGCAAAGAAAACCGTGCGTGCAGTTATTTCTGCCAGTGACATGGACGACTGCGAAAACCTTAAGGTTATACGCACGCTGTCTGTAGACGGAGTAGAACGCATCTATGAGATTGAGTATCAGAAACTGAACGATGTGCGCAATGTGTATGCAGGCGCCTTTGTAAGCATAAAAGACAGAACCGAAGAAGAAGCTGAAAAAAAACGCGAACAGTATCTTGCAACGCATGACAGTCTGACGGGGCTGTACAACAGAGAGTATCTGCTTCACAAGATGGAACAGATGCTGCACGATAATCCCGGTACTGATTATCTGGTGCTGTGTTCCGACATAAAAGAATTTAAACTGGTTAATGATATCTTTGGAAGAAAGGCCGGAGACAGCATTCTGATTAACGTGGCACGTGTCGTTCAAAGTTACGCGAGCGAGAATTCCGTATACGGACGCATTGGCGGCGATATGTTTGCCATCATGATGCGTAAAAAAGATTTTAATCAGGAACTGTTTGAAAGCGGTTCAGGTGGATTTGTTCATAAGGAAGGAAGTGAAGTCTATCCCATTACCATGCACATAGGTATCTATGAAGTAAAGGAAAGAGACATTGCTCCCTCTATTATGATAGACCGTGCATTCCTTGCAATGGAAGGAATCAAAAACGATGTACAGAAGCGTATTGCCTGGTACGATAACACCATGCGCGATGCGTTACTGTGGACACAGCAGGTAACCGCTACCTTTGATGATGCAGTTAAGCGTCAGCAGTTTAAGCCGTATCTTCAGGCTCAGGTTAACAGCAAAGGTGTGGTTGAAGGAGCAGAAGTGCTTGCCCGCTGGGAACACGGTGAACTGGGACTTTTGCAGCCCGGACGCTTTATTCCTATTCTTGAAAAAAGCGGTGATATTGTGCGCCTGGACCGCTTTATGTGGCAGACCGCATGTCAGATCCTTGCCCGCTGGAAAAGTGAAGGCAAAAATGACATGTATCTTTCGGTGAATGTTTCTCCCAAAGATTTCTATTACATCGATGTCTATGAAGAGATTACTGCACTGGTACGCAGTTACGGACTTGAACCGCGGATGCTCCGTCTGGAAATTACCGAAAGCGTCATGATGAACGATGTCGAACGTAAGATGCAGGTTATCAACTGGCTTCGTAAAGACGGCTTTATTATTGAAATGGATGACTTTGGTTCAGGCTTCTCTTCGCTCAATCTGCTTAAAAACCTTCAGGTTGACATTATAAAGCTGGATATGATGTTCCTGCGTCAGTCAATAGATTCCATGAGAACGCGTACGATTTTGCAGCACATTATCAGTATGGCACAGTCGCTTGAAATGCCCGTCATTTCAGAAGGAGTTGAAACCCGTGAGCAGGTTGACTTCTTGACGGAAGCCGGCTGTACCATGTTCCAGGGATTCTACTATTCTAAGCCAATTCCGCTTGCAGAGTTTGAAGGCAAAAACCTGTAATTTGCTTCTCTCTTGCAGTAAGTGCCCTCATTCTGTACAATAACCTCATGTCTACGGTTAAAACTTTGATGAGTGGCCTTGAACGCAAGTACAAGGTGTATTCACTGCTCAGTCCGCTTTCTATGGTGGGCGAAGTTGTCATGGAAACAGCAATTCCGCTTTTAATGTCGCGCATAATCGATATCGGTATTGCAGGTTCCGATCTTTCGTATGTAGTAAGGATTGGACTGCTTATGGTGGGCATGTCTGTCATATCGCTTGCCTGTGGTGCTTTGGGCGGAAGATTTGCTGCAGTTGCATCGCTTGGATTTTCGCGTAACGTGCGGCGCCGTCTGTTTGCAAAAGTGCAGGACTTTTCGTTTGGCAACATAGACCATTTTTCTACGTCTTCACTGGTAACGCGTCTTACCACAGATGTAACAAACGTACAGAATACCTATCAGATGCTTATCCGCATGTGTGTGCGTGCTCCGTTTATGCTGGTGTCGGGAACCGTTATGGCTTGTCTTATCAACGTAAAGCTTTCAACTGTTTTCTTTGTTGCCATTCCGTTCCTTGCGGTAGTGCTTACGGTCATTGCATTTATTGCATACCCCCGTTTCCAGCTTATGCTTACCAAGTATGACAATCTGAACAGTACGGTGCAGGAAAATCTGACTGCAATCCGTGTGGTAAAAAGTTTTGTCCGCGGTCAGTACGAACAGGAGAAATTTGAAGGTGCTGCAGATGCCGTGCGTAAGACTCAGGTGCGTGCAGAAAAAGTCGTTATCTTTACCATGCCGCTTATGCAGATGGTGGTGTACGGCTGCATTGTAGCTGCATTGTGGTTTGGCGGAAAAATGATTGTTGTGGGTGATTTAAAAACCGGACAGCTTATCAGTTTTATTTCATACATCACGCAGGTGCTTATGTCGCTGATGATGCTTTCCATGGTCTTTATCATGATGGTGCTTTCCCGTGCAAGCATTACGCGTATTGTAGAAGTGCTTTCAGAAAACGCAGAAATTGTTCCTCCTGCTTCAAATGCACGTACACAGGTTACCGATGGTTCCATTGATTTTGATCACGTGTCCTTCAGTTACCACAAAGATCCTGACAACTGCGTGCTTTCAGATGTTGACCTTCACATTCCCAGCGGAGCGTTTGTCGGAATTATCGGCGGAACCGGCTCTTCAAAATCTACGCTTGTGTCGCTTGTTCCCCGTCTGTATGATGTGCTTTCCGGTTCGGTGCAGGTCGGAGGACATGATGTCCGTGAATACGATCTGGTAACGCTTAGAGACAGCGTTGCAATGGTACTTCAGAAAAATGTTCTGTTCAGCGGTACAATCCGTGAAAACTTACGGTGGGGAAATGAAAACGCAACCGAAGAACAGATGATAGAAGCCTGTAAAGCAGCAGATGCCTACGAGTTTATTCAGTCGTTCCCCAAAGGATTTGATACTGACTTAGGGCAGGGCGGAGTGAATGTTTCAGGCGGACAAAAGCAGCGTCTGTGCATTGCACGTGCGCTCTTAAAAAATCCCCGCATTCTTATTCTTGATGACAGTACCAGTGCAGTCGATACTGCAACCGATGCACGCATTCGTGCCGCGTTACGAAAGTGTGCTCCGGATGCAACAAAAATCGTCATAGCACAGCGTATTGCTTCTGTTCAGGATGCAGACATTATTTACGTGCTGGACAACGGTGCCATAAACGGTGCAGGTACACATGAACAGCTTATGCAGTCTAACGAGATTTACCGCGAGGTCTATGAATCTCAGCAGGCAGCAAATTAGAAACCGAAACTAAAACAGGAGAAACATATGCCGGGACCTGGTCAAAAAACAAAGGGTACTGCAAAGCCTAAAAATGCTAAGCGAACAATTTCTCGTCTTATAAAATATATGGGTGCATACAAAGCGCTCTTTGGTATCGTTCTGATTGCAGTTCTTGCAAGTGCAGGTGCTACCGTTGTCGGAGATTCCATGCTGCGTCCTGCAATCGATGATTATATCATTCCGCTGTATGAACGATGGTCTGCAGGACAGACACTTTCTGCGTCAGACTTTATTCCGTTCCTTAAGCTTATCGGTATCATGGTATGCGTGTTTGCCGGTGGTGCATTTGCTTCCTGGGTAAACTCACGGCTTATGCTGTACATTTCAACCAACACCCTGTACCGCATCCGTAACGATCTGTTTGATGAACTTGAAGTGCTTCCGCTTAAGTATTTTGACGGTCATACGCATGGTGAACTTATGTCGCTGTTTACCAACGATATTGACACTTTGCGTGATATGATGAGTCAGAGTGTTCCGCAGTTGTTCTCAAGCATTATTACGGTTGTTTCTGTTTTTGTGATGATGATTATAACCAGTCCTCTTTTGACGCTGATTATGATTGTTACCATGATATTCATGATGATGCTTGCTGCGGTCATTGCAAAAAAAAGTGCCGGTGCTTTCCGTGAACAGCAGGCTGCCATTGGAGCCGTAAACGGTTATGTGGAAGAAATGACTGCCGGTCAGAAAGTAGTCAAAGTGTTTAACCGCGAAAAAAAATCAATAGAAGAATTTAATGCACTTAACGACAGACTCTGTGAAGCAGGAACAAGAGCAAATACACTTGCGAATATCCTTATGCCCATTATGGGAAACATGAGCCACATTCAGTATGCAGTTGTTTCGATTGTCGGTGCAGTGCGTGTTATCGGCGGTCACATGGGACTGGGAAGCATTGCAGCATTTTTGCAGTACACGCGTAACTTCTCTCGGCCCATTACCATGATGAGTCAGCAGATAAACGGTATTCTGAATGCCTTAGCCGGTGCAGAGCGTATCTTTGCCGCTATTGATGAACCTAACGAAATTGATGAAGGAACTGTTCAGCTGGTAAATGCAAACGAAACACTTCCTTCTGCAAGTGCTGACAATAAGATACATCTGGTTCAGGCGTTTGCAAATACCGGTGAGTGGGCATGGCGTGTTCCCCGTTCTCTGAAAGTTGAAGCTTCTGGTGTGCAGGAAAGTTTTGCAGATGATGATGCCTATTCGCTGGTAAAACTGCGCGGTGACGTTGTGTTTAAGAACGTAAGCTTTTCGTATGTTCCTGAAAAAGAAGTTTTGCATTCAATAGACCTGCATGCACTTCCCGGTCAGAAGATTGCACTGGTAGGTTCAACCGGGAGCGGTAAGACAACCATTACCAATCTGCTTACCCGTTTTTATGATATTGAAGACGGAAAGGGTGAAATAACTTACGACGGAATTCCCATAAAGCAGATGGCAAAGAGTTCGCTGCGTAAGTCACTGGGCATGGTACTGCAGGATACCCATCTGTTTACCGGAACAATCCGCGACAATATCAAGTACGGAAATCTTGAAGCATCGGAAGCACAGGTTATTGCAGCAGCAAAACTTGCAAATGCAGATGGATTTATTTCGCATCTTGAAAAGGGATATGACACGGTTATTACCGGAGACGGCGGAAACTTAAGTCAGGGACAGAGACAGCTTTTAGCCATTGCACGTGCAGCTGTTGCAGATCCGCCGGTACTGATTCTTGACGAAGCAACCAGTTCTATTGACACGCGTACTGAATCTCTTATAGAGAAGGGTATGAATCACCTTATGGAAGGCCGTACTGTTTTTGTTATAGCGCACCGTCTTTCTACTGTTCGCAACGCTCACGAAATAATTGTTCTTGAAAAGGGAACAATCATAGAGCGCGGAAATCACGAACAGCTGATGCAGAAAAAAGGCCGCTATTACGATCTGTACACGGGAAAATTTGAACTGAGCTGATTCCTGCTGCTTGTTTTTGAATATGCAACAGGTTCCGTAGAAATCCTTACCTCCAGTGCTTTAGTTGTGAAAGGTGAGAGTCAAAAACGGTTCTTCTTTCTGCTTCTGTCTGATTTTCAGGATTTGGCATATGTGAAACCAGATAGTCTAAAAGCGATTCTTTTGTTTTGTAAGCAAAATTTCCGTCGGCATAGCACCATTTGCAATAGTCTTCGTTAAAGTTACCGTCTGTTTCCTTGCTGATCATTGAGTCTTCAGAAAGAGGCATTCCGCAGCACTGACAGAAAAGCTGCCGTGGCGAGCCAAGTAAAGTGTTGATTGAAACATCAAATTCTTTTGAGAGAACT
Organism: Treponema sp.; assembly: GCA_017386165.1. Lineage (GTDB taxonomy): Bacteria > Spirochaetota > Spirochaetia > Treponematales > Treponemataceae > Treponema_D. The sequence goes on along the minus strand of JAFNQK010000316.1, from coordinate 6,393 downwards.
TTCAGCATTTGTGTGTCCGGCTGAGTTTCTCCGGTTTCCCACCTGCTGATGGCCTGTCGAGTAATGTTTACTCTCTGTGCCATTTCTTCCTGCGTAAGGTTGTTCTTTTCCCGTAATTTTTTGAGAATCTCTTTTACTTCCATAGTGTATCTCCTGTGTTCTAAAATCTAAGTTGATTATACACCATCATATTTGCAAAATAAAGAAACAGTCTGTTGCTTTTTTTATGTGTTTTCTTTTTCATTTCTGCTGTATAAATATATAAGAATTCCAATTACAAGAATTAGAAAGCCTCCAATTCCAAAAATAGAACACAGAATTGCAATCGTTTTACTTTCATAGATTGCTGTATTGGAATCTTTTTTACTGTAAAAAACTTTAATCTTCGTACCAACTGTATATTCAGGCGGATAAGAGGCCGAAGTTCCTGTTTTAATGTGTTCTACATTGTTTTCGTCTTGATAAGAATATTTTGTCGAATAAGTTATACTTTCCTTTGAACCACTATGCTCTTCATATCCAATTACGGTGCCAGTAGTTTCTATTGCATTCAATTTGAAAACTTCGTCCTTTATAAAGATTCCCGATCCGGCTATAAACCATCCAGTTCCAAAAATCATAATCATAATTGAAATAACTTTTTTCGGATTCTGAACTTTTTCATATTGTATGTCTTCATTCAAGTTTCTGTTTTCGTAAGTCTTTTTATTCCTTATTGGAGCTAAACATGTGCTTAGGGCTAATGAACTCATAAAAAGAGGAATAAAATTGTCTTTCGTGTGGAAATTCGAAATTATCAGATCATAAATAACAGCAATTGCTAAGAAAACAATTCCGCAGGTTATTTCAAAGTTATTAAATTTATTTAATGTCTCTATTTTTATCAATGGATTATATTTCTTTTGAAAATTATACTGAAGGATAATTACTCCATAAGAAATGAAAGAAATGAGTATAGTGAAAAAATAAAATACTATCAGTTTTTTCAAATTGACATTTTTTGAATATCCAATAAATTGGTGTATAAGTCCAATTAGCAAGACAATTAAAAATAGGATTTTTTTGTTTTTATAAATTAGTTCTTCAATTTTATCTCTCATTCTTTTTCTCAAAATGCACGTGATCGCACTGGATAATCATTTCCATATATTTTGCAGGCGTAAAAATCAAAGGTTTATCAATACTTGAACAATACCCCGATTCTCCTGCTGCCGTCAAGATTTTCTTGCTATAGTCTGTAAATTTCAATTTTCTCTGCAAATTCTTCCAGTAATTCGCCTTTATACACTTTTTCCCGCGTAGAGTTACGGACTTCATTCCATAAGATTGAAGCAACCTTTAACTTATTTACATATGAATTTGTTGCCTCATCTGCGCAAAAGTCTTTTACAAATTTATTCCATTGTAACGATGAATTGTCATATTTTGCATATTCTTTTCTGCCGTAATAGACATCGAGTAAATCGCCCAATGTAAAGGAATCATTTTTCTCTTCCTTTACTTTTTTAGCGGTAGCAACCATGTCTACATTGAACTTGAAATTTTTGATTCCAGTTTGAGCAGAGAAAAAGTCCCTGAATCGCTGGCTGAATTTAAAACCGCATTCCACAAGGCTTGTATCCAGCGTTAATTCTATATCCGGAGAAGTGTTCTTTTCTTTCACGGAGTTTGATTTTTTGTTTTCAGGGACAATGTTTCCTTTAAAATATTCCTCAATATTATGATTCAAGTCCGCTTTCATTCCAGACGAGTCAATGCCAATTTCTTTACAGATTCTCTTTAATTCGTCCCTGTACCAATAGTATTTTGAAAATTCTTCAAAGGTTTTTATATTGCTGAATTCGGGTCTATTTTCCATAATTTACATACCACTTCCATTTCTGTCGTATGGATTTTATCGATATTTTCTAAAAGAATTTTCTTATCATTCATTTTTTTTCCTAAAATAAGCCAGCCCGATAGGCTGTGAGCATAACTTGCATTTTAAACGGTGGCAAGGTTTGAGCTTTCCGTCCGCTTTGAAAATCATGTTATGTGATATTTATATCATATTTATTCAGTTGTGTCTCCTTCCGTTTAAGACAGGTGGCACAGGTCTTTCACTGGACAAATCATCTGAAGGTCAAATGGTTCTTCTTCAGCAATTTCTTTTATAGGATTACTTGTCGGGATACTTCCCATTGCTCTGTAAAATGCAATCGTCTCCTCAGATGAACAGGCAGAAATGTACAAAGCCTCCGCACCAGCTTTTCTTGCTTCCGCTTTTCCTGCTTCAAATAATTTTCTACCAATACCTTGTCCTCTACATTCAGAAGATACCTGCATCATATCAAGAATCATGTACGGACCACTAAGTTTCCTCAATAGTCCTATAAAGCCGACCACTTTATCATTTTCTAATGCAATGTATGTGATATATTCATCACTGCATATTTGCCTTGCTACAGCACGTCTTTTGTTCAGATCCCAATCTTCGGTATATTTGCATTCTACCAATGCATATTCTCCGCCTACTCTGCGATACACCTTATTTACATCCTGTTTTCTGTTGTATGAATCTAATGATTTCGAACAGAAATTTGTTTCTGATAATAATTCAATTTTAATCAAATAATAATTCTCCTTACGTTATATATTTTTCTCTTCTGATTTATTTTAATTATTATCGTTTATATACGCAACATCCACTTTCGTTTTAGACAGGGGTCACTGGAGCTTGCGCCCCAGTGCGGGCGTCTGTATAACAATTGGTTGTACCGCAGCGGGCCCCGACCCGCTGTTGGCTACGAACCTTTGTTATGTGTTAATTTTCTTTATAAACTTCATTTTCTGTTCTTGACCTAAACCTAATATGCAATTTTTCTGCCAAAAAAGTACAAAGAACAAAAACTTCTATTTTTCTATTACTTCTAATATCATCTAAGTAAAAATGCGTATAATCGTCTTCGTTTTCACCAGGGACAATTTTTAATATTCTTGCCTTTTGTGCGACATCTATAACTTCTTCATTATGTTTTACATTAACGTCCCAACAGATAATTGAATGTGTATTTTCAAATGAATGATTAAATACATTTTCCAGTCGATTTTTGAATTCCACATAATATAATTTTGCATTCTTTGTTGGTATATTTCCTTTATCTTTTACAATGACATCAATTCCTGTATGAGTATCATAATCAATTATTTCAAAAGGAAATAAATCTTTTTCAACTTGTGATAACTGCATGTAAAGACAAAATACACCCTGTTCTTGCAAAGGAGTCGTAAGTCTTATTCCCTTATAATCTGCAATCTTTGATTTGTTTATATATTTAATTCGTTTTTCAAAATCTCTTTTTTCTCTATTAACAGTAGATACAGCTTCAACCTGACTTTCAAGATAATCAATATCTGACCAGTCACTGCTTTCGAGAATTGATTCATATATTTCCTTTACGCAATTATACAAATCCTGCATTATCTCCGTAGGAGTATTTTCTATTGAACCTCTATTTGCGGTCAGTTTTAACTCCTGGCAATTTACAAATGCGTGGAATCTAGTATATTCACTACCTTTTTTTACTATCCACTCATTCTTTCGTTGGATAGGTAAGTAATCTTTACATAGCCACAGTCCATAGCGTTCCTGAACCGTGTAGGCACCTTCTGGAGCAGAGTACCCCGGATGTTTTATCATTTTATTGTAGCTGTATTTAACTTTTGAACCTTCAATATAAAAAACAGCATCAAATTTGATTTCCGGACTGTTTTTTAAGGAACAGTTTTGCTTAATTATTTTTTTACAATACCACTTAGGAGCTTCTACAGAATATCTGTCAAAGAGATCGCTTATGGAAAGACTTTCTTTTTCTGGGAATATATGACCGAATTTTATAGTTTCAAAATCTTCTCTATCAATACCTTTTAAAAATAGCAGTACATCTTTGTTATCTTTTTTTCCAAAAACCTTTTCGATTGACCCCATCTTTGTAAACCAGAGAATATAATCTTTAACAATTTCGTGAATAAATTTATCTCTCCGGTTGTTGTTATACCCGTATATTGTTATTTTTGTACCATGATTTGATTCATCACAAATTGATTCAGAAACATTTACTTCTGGTATTTTTTTACTATACAGATTTTTCTTTGGTTGATTCATTTCTGCAACAAGCCGTTTCCCATCTTTTTCTGTTTCTACAATCAATTTTGAACAATTTAAATATACTTTAGTTCCATGTCCTTTCTCGCCAATGAGAGTGCTGTTTTTTTCTTTGTTTTTTCTAGATGAATTACCAAGATCAAAGAAGGATTGAAGCCCTTCCATATTCATTCCTTCGCCATTATCTTCTAATTCAATTTTTAATCGTTTCTCACCGTCTTCGTCTTCGACAGAGAAAGCAATTTTTATTTCTTTTGCTTTTGCATCAAAAGAGTTACTAATTGCTTCACGAACTAAATCTAAAGGATTAGAAAAATCAAAAGCAATTTCTATAAATTCTTGTGTTTCATTTACTTTCGGTGTTAATACTGCCATACGCTATACCTCTCTTTTTATAGTGTAGATAGTGTACATTTATGCAATCTCATTTAATGATATTCTGAAAATAAATACGCACCCCAGTGAGGGCATCCACATAACAACTGATTGTACCGCAAACCGACTTGACCGGTTTGTCGGCTTTGAACTTCTTGTTATGACAAAAATATTTTACATACAGAATTAGATTTCATAAATACATTTTCTTCTTTATGAAATTTTCCGTACGCTTTTTCAAAGCTTACACTTCTTTTATTACAGTTTTCACAAGCGGCGTAAAGCCGCATTCCACCGTTTCCTTGTTCCGCCCTAAAATTCAATTTCATTTCATAAAGCGAGCTTGACTTGCTTTATGAAATATTCCTATTTTATTTTTTCAAAAAGTTTTGGAGAATAAACATAAGAATCTCCGCTTTCATCAATTATTCCTAAATATCCTTTCATAGGTGGCTCTATAATTTCACCAACACATTGATAAATTTCTCCTGGTGTCAGGCTTAAAGTCATTTCTCCAATATATTTTACTTTATAATTTACTCTTTTTATTACCATTGGATCAGGCTTAGTCGGTCTTTCTCTTTTTTGCATAACTACATTTCCTCCACTTTTACTTTTATTTCAAATTTTCCAAAATTTTTTACATCATACCAATGTAACTCTGTAAACCTGCATTCAGTTCCATTTGTTATAAGGCCTAGTCCTTTTGATTATGTCCAATCTTCAACTTTTGTTTTTATACCATACATTTTTTCGAATTTTTTTAGCAAAGAATTAACTGAATAAATTGAGTTTCCTTTTGCAAAATGTTGAATATCTGTAACTTCTTCCTCTTTTTTTAGAAGCCAGTCTTCTTCATAAGTTCCATCCACCAACACAAGTGTATCTTGTTTTACTGTAAAATACGTTCCTTTTGGATAATCTAGATAGTCATTTTCAGAGCCTTCAAGTTTAATCCAGCCATTAGAACCAAAATGAACTTTCATATAATCACCGTCTTTACGATGACTTATATATCCAAGAGGATATTCATCAAGAACCTGTTGAATATTTCTTTTACCGCTTTTTATGTAGTCAATCATTTCTTCAAGTGATAAATCACTTAAACTAACATTTTGCACTAGGCACCTCCACCTGAAGAACAGTGTACCATAAAAAAGGAGATTTATCTATTATACCGTATTCTCATTTTTTCTTTATTTTTTCAAGAAAGTTTCTGTTTCATTTTTTTAAATATACGTTTCTTTTATTACAGTTTTTACAAGCAGTGCAAAGCCGCGTACAACCGCTTATTCGTCCATACCCTAAAGTTCAATTTCATTTTAGAAAGCAAGCTTGACTTGCTTTCTAAAATATTCCAATCCTAATCTTCACGATAAACTTGTGCAGATTGAAAATTACCTTCATCATCAAAATAAATTGCTAATTCCCAAATTGTAAGAAAGCCTTCGGATTTTAGCCAATACGAAACTTCATTATTTCTAATTCTTCCTTCAAGTTTCGGTTTACCAAGTAAATCAAATATTTCTGATCTCTTTGGTTTTTCATTATTAAGTTTTTCAATAAGAGAATCAGTCATATAAAAACGATTTTTTTCTTTTATCCATTGTTTTTTATTAAATGGAATTTGCTTATGCGTACATGAAACAAAAAAAATAGAAAGCAATATAATAAATATAGTTACTTTTTTCATTTTCCGTCCCAAAATACGGCAGGACAGTGGCCTGTCGCCATAACTACGCACTTAAACGGTGGCGGGCGTAGACCCGACATCCGATTTGAAGTGCATGTTATACGATATTTACTAGACTGTAGCATAATGTTTTGCATATTGTGAAAGCACTTCATTCATCATTGTCTGATATTTTGTATTG
>JAFNQK010000315.1 GCA_017386165.1 Treponema sp. | reverse complement strand
TGTGTCTTCATCAGTTGCAGTATCATCAAGGCCGACAAATGTATCGTCAGCAGCAGTTGTGTCTCCACCAATAGCAGTATCACCGAGACCCGCAAGCGGATCATCGCCAGAAGCAGTATCCGATGCAAAAGCAGTGTCATCAAAACCGGCTAAAGGATCATCACTAGAAGCAGTTTCATCTGCCACTGGAGTGTTGTCAAAACCTGCAAGAGGATCATCAGATGCAGCAGCATCTCCACCGATGGCAGTATCATCAAGCCCAGCAAATGGATCATCAGCCGCAGAGGAATCTCCTTCGCTAGAAGTATCAGCTAATCCCGCAAATGGGTCATCACCAGCAGAAGCCTCTTCAGCCACTGGAGTATCACCGAGTCCAGTGAAAGAATCGTCACCGGCAGAGGCACTTTCTTCAGCAGCAGGAGCATCGCCTAATCCCGCAAACGGATCATCGCTCGCAGATGCCTCTCCTTCAGTTGAAAAATCTTCCATTCCCGCAAACGGATTGTCACCAGTTACAGCACTATCATCACTAACAGGAACGCTGATTTCTTCTTCTGGATTTATTCCGTCTGTATCATCGAGAACAGGTTCTTCCATTCCTGCAAACATATCATCCGATGCGCTTTCATCGAGTACACTTTCTTCAAGTGGAGAAGTCTCTCCAAAAGCATCAGTATTTACACTATCGTTTGTCATTTCGTTTTCGTTATTCTTGTCCATCATACCAGCAACAAATATACCACCGGCAACACCAGCCGCAGCCCCAACAGCCGCACCTGCTAACGCAGCTCCAGCAGCAGAACCTCCTTCCTGAGAATCTTCTTGAGGTGCAACATTTTCTTCAGATTCAGAAACAGGGGAACTTACTTCATAATTTGTCGGTTCCAGACGTTCTTCGAGAGTACGAGAAACAAGAGTTACATCTGCACCGCTGGCATTTCCAGTTTCCGGATCATTCATCTTTGCATGAAGTTTTCCGTCTTCATCGAGTCCGATATTGAGATTGATATCAAGACTTCCGTTTGGATGAGCGTTTAAATTATCAAGCTGAATGGAATCAACATATTCTGCATCTTCCATCGTTCCAGTTTTTGAACGGTACAAATCTACCACGACTCGAGTTTGATTATCGCTAACAGTTGTTAATCCCAAATTTTTTGCGCAAGACTTTCCGTCTTCCATAATCGGATAAAAAGACCCGTCTGCTAATTTAATACCAATCTGTTTCATATCTGTACCCTCTTTTTAAACATTGCACTAAATCCATTATCGGCACAAAAGCATTATTTATACAGTAGTTTCTATTATATTATGCTTTTTAAATTTTGGTAGAAAAATCATTTTAGACTTTGAATAACGGAGAATTGTTACCTCTACTCCACATCCCCCGTACGCACTCGTTCTGCGTTGCGGGCGGCGCACCAGGTGCCTTTTTGGAGGGATTCTTTTACGGAGCCGCTGGTTAAAAATTCGTATAAAAAGCCGGCGCTAAAGCTGTCGCCACAGGCGGTGGTGTTTACAGGAGTAATTTTTTCAACGGGGCATTCATAGAAAAAACCGCATTTGGCAGCATAGGTAGAGTCTTTTCCCCGGGTTACAACTACAGTATTTCCGAGGCGCTCGCTGACGATTGAAATCTGCTTCTGCAAATCTAAAGCCTTCCATTCTTCTAAAGAAGAGCCGTCTGGAACAAACGACTCGTTCACAAAGGTTTTTACAAATTCTTCACTGTTGATTTTGATAATTTCGGGGGTGCAGACATCGAGAGTTTTTTGAAGATCCCTTCCAAAATAGTCTGCCATAAACAACTTGCCTTCAAGAGCAACTAAGCGGGCAATCTGAGCACACAATTCCTCATTAAAAAATGAAGGGCGGCTTCCTGCAAGCAAAACCCCATCCACTTTTTTACTAAGGCTCTTTACCCGCGCCAAAAGTTTCTTCTCCGCCCTAGAATAATCATACCCATTTACACTAGGCTCACCTACAACGATTTCTGTTGTAGTTCCGTTTTTCTGATCGATTAAAGTCCAGCACTCACGAATTTTTCCGGGGATTTTTACAAGTTCATAATCCAGCCCATCATTTTTTGCAAGAGCCTCAAATTCCTTGGAATTATCACGCCCCGCAGTACACAAAAACTTTACGCAGCCTTTTTCAAGCTGATTCAAAACCCGGGCGGAATTAACAGCCTTTCCGCTGGCATCCTGAATATAATTTTTTGAACGGTTCACTTCTGCAAGTTTTACATCTTCAAAGTTTATTGCTCTCTGAAGTGTAGAACTCAAACAAACGCACAGGATTTTCATTTTTATCTGGTTGTTACACTCTTTGCAAGATTTCTTGGCTGGTCTACATTGCATCCAAGTTCTCTTGCCATATAGAAAGCAAACAGCTGACAGAGAACAAGCATTGGAAGTACATAAAAGTCTTTATTTTCAACTTTTGGGACTGCTACAAAGTCTTCAACCATAGATTCAAGCTCTTTATCGCCTTCTACACCAATTGAAATTACAGGCCCCTTGCGTGCCATAATTTCTTTGATATTAGAAATTACCATTTCGCGGGTATAATCATCAGGAACAAGGAATACGCTTGGAGTATTTTCATTTACAAGAGCAATCGGACCATGCTTGATTTCACCGCTGGCAAAAGCTTCAGCGTGAATGTAAGAAATTTCTTTAAGCTTGAGGGCACCTTCCATTGCAATCGGATACATGATTCCGCGTCCAAGGAACAAGAAATCCTTTGCCTTAGAATACTTCTTTGCAAGAGCTTCCATCTTTTTGCTGTTTTTAAGGGATTCCTTAATGATTCTTGGCTGCTGCAAAATACTCTGAATGAACTTTGCACCTTCTTCCTTGCTCATTCCTCTCTGGCGGGCAAATTTAAGGGCAAGAAGGTAATAAATCATTACAGTGTTTGAAAAAGCCTTTGTAGAAGCAACTGAAATTTCGACACCGGCATGCATAAATGCTCCACCGTCAGATTCGCGGGCGATTGTAGAACTTGGAACATTACAGATACCAAAAACCTTTCCGCCTTTTTCATGAACTTCCATCATAGCGTCACGGGTATCAGCAGTTTCACCAGACTGACTTACGGCAATATATACATCATCTTTGCCGACGATTGGATTCTTAAATGCAAATTCACTGGAAATTTCTGCGTACATCGGAATGCGGGCATACTTTTCAATGAGGTAGCCACCAACCAAACTTGAATAATAAGAAGAACCGGCACAGATTGCAGTAATCTTATTTGTGCGGAGGAAAACTTCATCTTCATATCCGCTGAGTTTAGCAGTTGCCTTGTCCATATCAAAGCGCCCTGCAAAAGCTCTTTCGATACTTTCAGGCTGCTCGTTGATTTCCTTTTCCATGTAAGTATCGTAACCGCACTTTTCAGTTTCCTGAGCGCTGATAGTAATTTCTTCAATACGCTTTGCATAGTCATTATTCTGAATCAAAGGAAATTTAAGACCATTAGTTGTTACTTCTACAATGTCACCGTCTTCAAGATAAATAACCTGCTTTGTGTTTCCTACGATTGCATTTACATCCGAAGCAATGTAATAAGTTCCGTCAGAAATACCAATTACAAGAGGGCTTCCGCGTTTTGCAACAACAACCTTGTTTGGTTCATCTACACAAGTGATTTCAAGAGCCCAGGTTCCGATTACATCGTTCAATGCCTTCTGTACTGCAGTAAGCAAATCGCCTTCATAATATTTTTCTACAAGATTAGGAATTACTTCTGAGTCTGTTTCTGATGTGAAATTAACCCCTTCCTTTTTTAACTGTTCTCTGAGGCTTGAAAAGTTTTCAATGATTCCGTTATGAACAACGGCAATTTTTCTATTCTGAGAGTAGAAAGGGTGTGCGTTCTGGTCTGTAACAAGGCCATGAGTAGCCCAGCGGGTATGTCCGATTCCCCATGTACCAGAAAGTTCTTTTGGAAGAATGCCTACCAGCTGAGTAAGCTTTCCGGCTTTCTTATATAAATAGAATTTTGGTTCGTTATTTTCAATTTTTCCAACAACAATTCCACTGGAATCATAGCCACGGTATTCAAGTTTCTTTAAGCCATTAACAAGATAAGAAACTGCATTATCACTACCAACATAACCTACAATTCCACACATATAAACCTTCCAAAAATTTAATTAAACAATAATAGCAAATTATATAAAAAAAAACTATACAGCCCAATGCCGGGATTTCTTAAAAGCAGACTTCATTTCCCCGGTTTCGTTCCCAGGTAGCCCTGTTTTCGCTTGAAGATTAGTTCAAAACACTTTATACTTATTATATGTCAACATTGTATGTAGTTGGGACTCCAATCGGGAATCTGGACGATATCACTTACCGCGCAGTAGATACTTTAAAAAAAGTTGATGTTATTGCTGCAGAAGATACACGCCATACATTACAATTGCTGAATGCATTAGAGGCCAAAGGTCTTGCGACCCACGCAGAACTAAAAAAGCCTTTAATCAGCTGCCGCTCTCAGAATGAAGATGTAGCAGCTAAAAAAATAATAGAGCTAATGGATGCCGGAAGCGATGTTGCATACGCTAGTGATGCAGGCACTCCAGGAATCAGTGATCCAGGAGCAGTACTTGCAGGGCTTGTAAGAAATGCAGGGCATACAGTAGTTCCAATCCCAGGGCCCAGCGCCTTTGCAACCCTCGTAAGCGTTGCAGGAGCCGGAGGAAAAACCTTAGTTTTTGAAGGATTCCTTTCACCAAGTCCTGGCAAACGACGCAGTCGCCTTAGAGATTTATTATCTACAGGAAATGCAATAATTTTGTACGAAAGTCCGTTCAGAATTGTAAAGTTACTGAACGATATTGCCGATATAGATAGTGATCGCCGCGTGGTGATTGGCCGTGAATTGACAAAACTGCATGAAGAAATTGTTGAAGGCACTGCAAGTGAAGTTAGAGATGACTTTGCTTCCAGAGATTCAATAAAAGGTGAGTTTGCAGTTTTCATTTCTGGTGTAAAAAAAGTTCAACTTTCTGATGAATCTACCGACAATTAAAGTGTAGAGGGGCAGGACGGATATGATGATAGAAAAACTTGTAGGAACAACTCCACTCAGCAATGTGCAGAAGACAAACCGCACAAATAACGCTGAAAAGGTAAGCTCAAGAGCTGATTCAGTTTCTATTTCTCGCGAAGCAAAAGAAATGGCTGACGCTTACTACTTGAAGCAGGTTGCTGCAGAGACTCCAGATGTTCGCGCTGATCGAATCGCAGAAATTAAAGCTAAGATTCAGGACCCTAACTACCTGAACAGTGCTCGAATTGCATCTGCAGCAGATCACCTTATGGAAAGTTTTGGTATCTAATTGTTAGATCAAACCTTTTATGAACATAGAAAAGAGGCGGAATATACTTTCCGCCTTTTTTTGTTTATACTGAATTATCTTTAATCAGAGGGAAATATGGCAGACTTAAGTTTTAGAATTTCACCAAACATTATTTTGGGTTCATACACCACCACAAGACTTTCTCAATATGTAAAACCTTATGGCACCCGTTTTATGCTGATTATGGATCCTGATTTAAAAGAATTTCAGATTCAGGACAAAATTTCCCAGACTCTTTCTGAACGAAATATAGAATTCATTCTTTTTGACCATCTTACAGACGGCTCTAACACAAAAGAACTAGAACAGGCTCTTTCTCTTGCACGAAGCAGTCACATTCAGGGAATTCTTGCAGTAGGCGGTTCAAAAGCCCTTTTAGTTTCTGCCGCAGTTGCAGCCCTTTATAACGAAACTAAGGATTTATACGATTTTGTAGACGGAGCAGCCGCAGAAAGCGAACCTCTCCCAATGATTTCAATTCCAACCACCATCAGAGCACCTTATTCTTTTACAAATAAAATTCCAGTAATGGATTCCCGAACCCGTCAGATTAAGCTCCTCAACATCCAAAACAATATCTGCAAAATGATGATCTGGGATCCAAACTTTTTTGTTACCCTCACAGAAAACCAGAGTGTTTCAATGGCACTGGAAACACTGTGTCTTGCAACAGAAGCTTACATTTCTCAGAAAGCAAACTTCTTTAGCGATATGTTTACAGAAAAGAGTGTTGAATTAATGGGTTACGGACTGGACGGAGCAAAATCTTTGGATATAAGTACCCCTTCAGAAATTCTTTTGGCTCAGGCCGGTTGTATGGCAAGTCTTGCTTCTAGTGCCAGTGCAGTTGGCGTTGCCAGTCTTGCGGGGCTTGCAATCAATGCCCGCTACAGCATTTCCCGTTCTCTTGTAACTTCTATTTTATTCCCATATATCATCGAAGATGCCGGCAACTACAAATGCGAACGCATTGAACATCTGGCTCACATCTTTGGAATTATCGACGAAAATACCCACAGAGAAGAAGCCGTAAAACAATTTGCCGAAAACATCCGACAGCGCCTTGCCAAGGTAAATCTCCCTACCCGACTCAAGGATTTGAATCTTACAATGGAACAGCTTGCCATAGCCGCAGAAGATGCAGGTTCACTTGATACAATGAATACCCTTCCACGCAGCATGACAACCGATGATTTATTCGACTTTTTAAAACAGGCTTACTAAATGATAGAACCATCAAAATTATTTCAGCTTTCTGGCGGACAAAAAAGACGCAAACTCGCACTGACCTTTGGTGCTCTCGAACGCGACATCGCAGGTATTCCTGAAAAAGGCATGGAATACAACTTTAAAAACATGAGCCGCGCCGATTACACAAAAAAGATTACTGAAATTCTTTTGCAGGATCCAAAATTACCGCAGGCAGCTGCACAAGAACTCAAAGACCTTTTAGCACAAAAGCCTTTTGACGAACTGAGAGTCTGCAACACTGCGCGAAATCATCTCCTCGCTTTAATAGGAACCTTCCCCGCAGAATGGGACCTGGTAATTGCACCGCATGCAAGCCCAGTAGACGAAAACGGCGTCGTGAAAGAACGACAATTCTACCCTGGCATGTGCGTTTATGCAGAAGATATCCGTTCCCCCTTCAACATCGGTTCAATTTTCAGAACTGCAGAAGGAATGGGCGCCGAAAAAGTATTTATTTCTCCAAACTGCGTAGACCCGGAACAGCCTCGTTCGATAAGAAGCGGAATGGGCTGCGTAGAAACCATGGGCTACCAGAGACTAAGCCTCGAGGAGCTCCCTCAAGACCTGCCTGTATTCGCACTTGAAACAGGCGGAACTCCAATCGAAGAATTTAATTTTCCAAAACAGGGAATCTGTGTTATCGGATCTGAAGAACTGGGTGTAAGCCCACAGGCTCTTGCAAAAGCCACCTACGGAACCGTTACAATCCCAATGATTGGCCTTAAAGCAAGCTTAAATGTGGGAGTAGCATTTGGCATTCTGATGCAAAAATGGTGCGAAGCCCTCAAAAACTCTTAAACAAGGGCATCAAAAGCAGATTTAAGTTTATCTGATATTTTCTGGAACTGTCTTTCGTTAGTAATCTTAAAAACACTCAAAATTGCAGGATCAATCTGATAATAATCAACTTCTGTATCCTGATAATGAGTCATCAAATCCGCAATGTAAATAATATATGCAAGCTTACGGGTTTCTTCTGGAGCTTCATCCGGAGAATGGTGATATCTGATTACATCCACGACTGTCTGAGGAAAATTCCACTTAGAAGCGATACGACCGCCAACTTCGCTGTGATTGATTCCGGCTAAAACCTTTTCAAAAAGCTCTGACTTTACGCCCTTTTCTTCACAAATCGATTTTACAGAATTCAAAAATTCCGGATGTGCAGTCTGAAAAACTACCTTTCCCATGTCATGCATCAAACCGCAAACATAAGAATCTTCGATAATACGGCGCTCTCCACCACAGAAATTTCTGGCAAGGTTATAGGAATAAAATGCAACCCGGTAAGAATGTGACCAGAGCTGTTCTGTATTTGTTCCGATTTTGGCAAAGGCATTCATAGTTCCGATTGTGTAGAGAATATTTCGGATTCCACGAATTCCCATGTATTTTACGGCATCAGTGATATTTACACACGGCCTGCTCAAAGCAAAAGCCGCAGAGTTTACTTCTTTTAGGAGTTCGCCGGTGAGGGCAACATCATTACTGATTTGAGCTGCAATCTCCGACATTGTCGAATCAGGATTGTTCAAAAGATTTGTAAGGCGGGTAATATTTTCCGGGAACTGAGGAAGTTCGTTTATGTGCTTTTCAAATTCTTCTGAAACTGTGTCGATGTCCGACTTCATCTGATCGCTTAACGGAAGAATTATTCGGGTAATTGTTTCACCGTTTTCGCACAAGGTCTGAAAATTTTCTTCTGACATTCCAATTTTTTTAAGCATCAGAACAAGAATAATAATTCCAAGCCCCGCACCTTCAGAATCATCAAGAACCGAAGAAACTGCTTCTTCGATAGAAGTATACTGCTGAACTCGGCTCATCTTGTCATGGATTCGGCGGTATTCAAAAACATTGATTATAGAATTATTTCTTACTTCGATTTTGATTTTTTCATTTCTAAACTGAAGCAAAAGGCGCACATAAAGACCGGCAGCCTTCTGTTTCTGAAGATAGTATGTAATGTTACTTAGAGTCTCTTC
>JAFNQK010000314.1 GCA_017386165.1 Treponema sp. | reverse complement strand
CCTCCCTTTTCCCTATAATAATCATAATACGACGCGGGGTAGAGCAGTTGGAAGCTCGTCGGGCTCATAACCCGGAGGCCGCAGGTTCGAGTCCTGCCCCCGCTATAAAGGCTTACATTTTTATGTAAGTCTTTTTTTTGTTTTAAAACTCAGATAAAAAGAATAACAAATGTTTGGCAGGACTCATGGTTCTGACACAAAACCTCCTATGCCGCACTTTTTCAAGGGAGTTTTTTGATGTTTGCTACACTTTTTCAAGGGAGTTTTCAAGATTAACTTAGCAATCTCGATATTTTCTCTCATATTTTAAATCATTCTTCAATTGGTAAGTCCCGCCCATAATAAGGTTCTGGTTCTCTTACTTCCAAAACATCCATACATTTTGTATCAGCATATTTTGCTATTTTATTATAATAATCGTATTTGATTTTTATATCATTCAACTCTTCTCTGCGAGCTTTTGACATTTCTAGAAAATTAATTTCTTGTTCAAGTCCAAGGAATCTTCTTCCCAGAATTGTTGATGCTATACCAGTGGTAGAACTTCCTGAGAACGGGTCTAGAATCCAATCATTTTCTTTTGTTGAAGCAAGTATTATTCTTGCCAATAATGGAAGAGGTTTCTGAGTAGGATGTTTACCACACGATTTTTCCCATTTAGCAATCGCTGGAAGAGTCCATACATCCCGCATTTGAGTTCCACCATTTATGGCCTTCATCAATTCATAATTGAAATAGTGTTTTGATTTATTAGATTTCCTTGCCCATAGAATGAACTCTGTCGAATGCGTAAAGAATCTGCATGATAAATTTGGCGGAGGATTATTCTTTTGCCAGGTAATGCAATTAAGAATTTTATATCCCAATTCTGTCATTGACTGAGCAACTGAAAAAATATTATGAAAAGTTCCAGAAACCCAGATAGTACCATTATCTGTTAGTTTTTCTCGACAAAGAGAAAGCCATTGTTTATTGAAATCATTATCCTTTTCAAAGCCTTGAGATTTATCCCAATCACCTTTATTTACAGAAACTTGTTTGCCAGACTGAACAGAAATACCACCATTAGAAAGAAAGTATGGTGGATCTGCAAAAATCATATCAAACTTGAAATTAATATTTGGGAGGAGTTCGAAACTATTCCCCTGAGCAAGAGTAAAATCTAAATTTTCTGAACGATAATATGGTGTAATGCTCATTTCCTATACTAAGCCATCACCTAATAAACCATTCATTAACATAGAACGTCCTGAAAAATTCCAATAAGTTATGTCCTGTTCTATGAAAAGCCAACGAATTGCTAAGAGAACTATTTCTAAGGGATGTGAATTTCCATCATAATCGGTAAATGTTATGCCAGATACAGTAGATAAATCAAAATCTTCGAGTTTAAAAATATTCCAAATAATTGTTTTAACTTTTTCATAATCATTCGAGGATACATTATTTTTTACTTGTTGAAGTACGGATGAGATGTCTGGATGACTTGGATTTTTATGTCGTCTTCCACCATCTTGTTTAAAATAAATACTTTCTATTGTTACAATAAAATCAAAACCTTTATTTAAGTTTGTTGGACGTTTTAAAATAACGGAATAGTTCTTAAAGGTTTCAACAGTATATTCATATTTAGAACATAGTTCTTTAGTTCCTGTTCCAAAGTGTTCATCTAAGAATAACTCCGTTACTTGACGTCTTGCATCTTCTCTTGAATTACTAATTAATGAAAATAACTTCTTTTCTAATGACATATTGTTTACCACTATTTATTTAAATATTTTTTCCATAATTCCATTCTGCATATCGTTGATGCTATAAATATCATCAAGTACATCAAATGTTTCTTCGAGGTTTCTAGCTACTGACTTCCATCCAGCTCCATCTGTAAACCAGACGAACTTTGCACCTTTTACATTTTTCATTTCAGTTGCAATAGTTTTGTAACTGCGTGCTGTTTCATTCAGCTTTGAACCGCCACTTCCGTAGAAGTTAGTTTCAATAAGGTAAATACAATTATCTGTCTTTACTACGAAGTCCCAGCGCTTTTCCATTTTGCCCTGATTAGAAACAGCAGACAAATCAATATTCCATTTTCTAGAAACTTCAGAAACATACATTTCTTTGAAGTAGGTTTCATCACGCTTAAATCCGGCTTTCTGAATATAACTTTCGACTAAATCTTCCATCTGATGACCGCCGCGGTTCTTACGACCATTTGAGTCAAGACCAGTTTCAACGCCAGTAACATAGTCATACAGATTATTGATAATGTGATTTGAAAGAAGGTCAAAAAGTCCTGTCTTTCTCATAAACAATTTATAATCTTCGACTGTGTTTATTTGTTTATTGAAGGTGTATAGTTTTACATCTCCATTTTCACCTGCAAAGATTTCATATTCACGGACAGCTAACAAGATTGGGATGCATTTTAATGTTTCAGGATATTTCTTTATCAGATTTTCAAAATCAATTTCTATATTTTTAGAGCCGATTAAAGAATTAAGAATATTCAACTCTATTTTGATAGATTCAACATTATTATAGACTTTATTAAAATCAATGTAATAACCAAAGTCGGCGATGCTATATCTGAAATTTGATAACCAGATGTGAAACTCTCTTTTTGCCATAATAACCTCTAGAATACACTTGCAATATTTGAAATCAAAAGTTCATTAATTGCGCCGCGTTTTTTAGCATTTGAATTAATCATACGTGCAGCAGAAACTCGTTCAATTTCGAACTCTGAATAAAGATTATCAAAGAAGTTGTCATTTATATCCGAGTTCTTTGGATCTGAATTGCTGGCAACTACCATAGCACCCTTATTTGATATTTCTGTAATAAATGTACCAAGTTCAATCTGTTCTTTATCTGAAAAACCGTTTTCCGAATAAGAGGTAAAAGCGGCAGTTTGTGTTAGTGGACGATATGGTGGATCAATATACACGAATGTATCTGAATCTATAAAATCTTTACAGTCTTTGTAGTCTCCAACACGCATTTCTACATTCTGAAGAAGTTGTGAACAGGCCTTTAGATTTGCTTCATCACATAAAAGCGGATTTTTTGCATTGTTAAAAGGAACATTGAACAAGCCTTTTGAGTTCACTCGATAAAGCCCATTAAAACAAGTTTTGTTCAGGAAAATAAACAATACTGCTTTTTCCAGATTTTCTCCTTCATTGCCATTTACTTTAAGTTCGTTGTATCTTGCACGTTTTTCGTAGAAGAATTCTTTATTTTCTTCTAACGAATGCTTTTTATAAATTGACTGAATTTCTGAAAGTTGAGAAATTAATCCTTCGCAATTATTTTTTATTTGCGAATAAGTATTTATAAGCTCTTTATTAATATCGTTAATTAAAACAGCTTTTAGTTGAAAACGACTTAAAATATCAAAAAGCACTGCTCCACCACCAACAAAAGGCTCACAATATTTTTCAATTTTTGAGGGATATTTTTCTCGAATTTCTTCCAAAAGCTGGCTTTTCCCACCAACCCATTTTATAAAAGGTTTTGCCACCATAATCTCCAAATATATCATGTTTTAACAAAATTTTCCACTATGTTTACTATCTTCTATGCATAAATGTATTTCCTGTCTCATTATCACAAAATTACCTGCCAGATTTTACTTAAAGCACCAACTTTAAGTAAAATCTGGCACGCCATGGAGTCCGCAGATTCCAAAACAGACCAAAATCCCTTGAAATTTTTCGAATTTACGATTTGTATTCAACTAATTGAGCAGTATTATCAATCCACACTATATTGTACAAATAAAATTTTTATTTACATAAGCAATAGCTTATAAGTTTTCAACCTAAATCACCTTAAACTGTAGTTTATGCCTATAAACATTGCGGTGACTGCGGTTTTCAGGGAGCTGCGGCAGAACAAAGGGATTTCTCAGGAAAAACTTGCCGATGCTATCGACTCGCACCAGGTCTATATTTCCGAAATCGAGAGCGGGAAGAAAATCCCCTCGCTCAACACAATCTACAAGACGGCTCTCTTTTTTGGCCTTTCGCTTTCGTCGTTCATGGCTCTGGTCGAATCAACATACCTCGCTGCAAGCAACGAGGTATGTTGTTCTCAAAAGGTATTGCAGTCAGATTTCATACCTTTTATTTCGCCCAAAGGGGCGAGGTATGAAACCTTCCGCTCGAATCAAAAATGTAGCGAGTCCTCAATGTCGTTTTCCTTTCTTGTGGAGCGTCCGAAGAAATTCTTTTTCGTCTCCCTGTAGATTTCGTCGTTGATTTCAAATATGTCGTAGTTTCTCTGTCCGATGAATTTTCTCACGATTCTGTCCTCCTGTTTTGATTCCGAAAATCCAAGTCCTGCACTTGCAAGAAGGTCTTCCGTTTCTCCAAGCGCAAGCTTCATTCCAATAGAAAGAAGGAGTATGTTTTTCTTTGACGGATGTGCAATGGTGCTTTGCATTTTTGAGAATGTCTGCTTGCTCAAAAATCCGCGTGTGTTTTTGTAGATGTCGCACGGCTTTTTGTCCCCAAGAGCGGTGAATCGGTTTATATAGTATGAAAGTTTCTGCGGGAACGGCTGCCACTGCGTTTTTGCCTGTATGATGTCCTGGGAGATTTCGTTCCCGTTTTCAGATAGTAGTTTCACAATCTCCATGTTGTTCGCTGTGTACGCATGGATTATCGCGCTCCATCCGTTTTCCGCGAGGATTTTTTTGTCCGCACCATTTTTAAGAAGAACCCTTACCACGTCCACAGCATTTCGTGATGCCGCAACCATCAATGCTGTGTTTCCTTTCTTACTTGTCGCATTTACATCACAACCACTCGCAATAAACAACTCCGCTGATTTTACAGAGTTGTAATATGCGGCAACCATTAGCGGAGTCCATGACAAAAAATTAGGAAATTTAAATGAACTCCCTACATT
>JAFNQK010000313.1 GCA_017386165.1 Treponema sp. | reverse complement strand
TTTTGAGGGAAAATAAGTGCCATATTGCCCAGGGCTTCTATTTCGATAAGCCTCTTCCAGTAGAGCAGTTTGAAATAAGGCTTAAGCAGGGATATAAAATTTAGTTTTCTGAAACAAGTAAAATACAAGGATAAATGTTGTGTTCGGAATACTAAAACTCGACATTTGCCCTAATTACCACATCTAGCGTCCCGGGCTGGAAGATGTGCATTATTGTTTTTGATTGGTAAGTGATTGCGAAATAAATTTTGCAAAACAAATTTGACAAAACAAATTTGACAAAACAAATTTGACAAAACAAAAAACATGGGTGTATACTATAGCTGTTGGCGGAAACGTTTCCAGTAACGTTTCCAATTTATCTCAAAAAGTGGAGAGAAAAATGAAAAAAATCATCAAATTGTTTTTAACCGTCAGCATTGTGAGCGTTTGCAGTAGTTTTTGTTTTGCGGATACCAAAACTGATGCTTTGAACGAGCTTTCAAGATTTAAGATAAACGTGAACTATACCAACGGTTTTCCTCTATATAATATGAATGATTTTTCAAAATCCAGCGTCGGGGCTAACCTTGGATGCGAGTTCGCCCTTTTCCAGACCCTTTTGAAAAATACCGACTTCGGATTCTATGGTCGCGCGTCATTTCAAAATTTCATTCCGTACAGTCTTCAGCTTGATAAACTTTGCAGCTACAGTTTTTCGGCAGGCATATATGGTGAATATTTTTTGCCCCAGGATATTTCTATCGCGTATTCTTTGGGAGCCGGTTTTTTAATCAGCGAGATTAAATTTCTCAGCAGCGAAAAAGGAACCATAGACGATGTTTATTACGACTTTATGCTTGAGTCGGATTTGAGCGTCCGTAAAGTCATGCTGGATTTTGACAAGGTGAATGTTCTTCTTTGCACTGGATGTCATTTTGCGTTCTATCACGAAAAGACGGAATCATTCTTAACCCTCGGACCGACGGTTGGGCTTAAAATTGATTTTAAGCTGGGTAATTCAAGGGGAACTGGAAAATGAAAAAAATCGCAAAACTTTTTTTAGCATCAGTAATCCTTTTTTCTTCTTTTGCGCTCTTTTCATGCAGGGACATGATTCATGACATCAGGGAGATTTCCGGCTCTGAGACAAAACGCAGAAGTCTGGAAATGGTTTCTGTTTCTAATTCGTTTGAAATCAACGCTTATGAAACTTCATTCGTTTTGTGGCATGATGTCCGGGAGTGGGCGAATGATAACGGTTATAAATTTATTCTGCCCGGAAAAGCCGGGGATAAAGAGGTGAGTGAGCCGGGGTTGTACGGATATCTTCCTGTAACAAGCGCACATCCTGCTGATATTATTGTCTGGCTGAATGCACTGTCCGAAAAAAATGGTCTTGAACCTGTTTATTATGAGGACTCTGGATATACGAAAGTTCTCCGAAGCGCATGGCTCATTTCAAATTATCAGGAAATTGATGAGTATGACGGAAAACTTACTGATATAAACGGAAATCCGATTACATCATACGATTACAGCATAAAATCAAATTTTTCTACAAAAGATGATGCAAAGGGTTACAGGCTCCCGAGTCAAGGCGACTGGTTGAATGCTGCTAAAAGCGGCGGCAAGGATAAAAAGGCGTACGGTGTTTCCGATGATTATAGGGACGTTGCGGCATTGAAGTATATTCATGCTTTTGCTCAATTTACGCCAAACTCCCTTGGAATCTACGATACGATTGGAAATGTGGCGGAACTTATGCTTGATGGAACAACTTATTCTGCATACTGCTTTCATTATAATATGGGAAGCAGTTCGGGAACTTTGTTCAGGCCAAATAATGTAGCCCATATTTATGGAAACTGGCCGGAACTTTTTGGTTTCCGTATTGCCCGGAAAATTTGAGTAGCGGCAAAGTTGCTCGAAAATGTTCAGTGCGGTGGTTGAGTTTGTCGTGCTAAGTTGCGGAACGTGACAACCACCACATCTGGTCTATTACACTTGCACTGTTTCCTTTTCCGGTATGCACGTTTTTTTGAAGCCGTTGTCCGCTTTTATGCACTGGACTTTTTCTTCAAGTTTTTTTGTGAAATCATCTTCCGCTGAGTTTTCTTTCAGGTATTTGAAGAAGTTTCTTTTATCTTTTGTTGGAAATTTTTCACTTTCATTTATATTGTAAAAAATTTTATATGAACCGTCATTCAGATGTATTTCATGGCCGTCTTCCGTAACATACGTGCTTTCAAAAGTGTAAACCGACAGTCCTTTGTCGAACGGGTCGTGCATACAGATGAAGATAATGTATGTGTCTCTCAAATTTCTGTAAGATAGTCCTGAGAGAATATCGTCATAGTCGATGATGCTCTGATGCTTTCGCGCAAGTTCCGGAAGATTCTTTTCATCATTAATCATCTGGATTTCTACATTTAAGATCTGGCCCGTGTGTTTTTTGATGGCATTAAATAAAACGCCTGTTGAATCGAGGTATTTCATAAACGAGTTTTTCCGCTTTGGAATCTCAAGATGATCAATCTCGATGTGAAGAAAAAGTTCAATCAGCTGCTTGCACAAATCTGTTTCGCTTTCCATAATCTTGCAGAAGAGATAGTTGTTTGTAAGTGTCACATTTTCCCAATTTTCCGGGACAGGACCGTGATAATTTGGTTCTATCATTTTTCCTCCATGCTTTTATGATAGTTGGGGTTGTCTAATAGGTCGAAAGTCGGGTTTTATAAAACTCTCGAACCTAATATATATATATGCAGAGAAAATCACCGATGTAAAAAAATCTGCAAAAAATCTTTAAAAATGGAAAAACAAAATTCTTGACAGCTATACAGGCCTATCTTACAATAATAAATATGACCGGAGCTTTTCATCTTTGAAAGACCCCGGTTTTTGTTTTTTAAATTTGCATTAAAAATGCAGGGGATAAAATGAAAAGAATAAAAACAAAGGCTCTGTTGGCTGCTGTATTTTCGCTTGGTCTGATGTTCAGCGCATGTAGGACGCTTGACGAGCTTATGGCGATTTTTGAAGATGATCCGGAAGAAACATCCGCAGTAACTGCAAGTACAAGCTCATCAACAAATAAATCTACGTCTTCAAGTTCAAGCACGGCATCCACGGTAAAAGCAAGCGTAAACATAAATTCCACGCCTGACGCAAGTGGATTTGTGGCAAGGGAAAACCGAAACTTCGCCCAGGAATTGGGTGGCTACATGGA
>JAFNQK010000312.1 GCA_017386165.1 Treponema sp. | reverse complement strand
GTTTCCTGGGTTTCAAAGCCAATCAGAAACTACCATGAAACAGGTTCTCTTTCTCATGTTGTAGGTTATGTAGGTGATATTACCCGTGAAGAAATGAACGTAATGTATAACCAGGGATATACTCATAAATCAATTGTCGGTAAAACCGGTATTGAAAAACAGTATGATGCCTTGTTGCAAGGTACTCCTGGTCGAGAATCAAGAACTGTCGATGTTCGTGGTCGAATTATCTCTGATGCGCCTATTATCGAACCTCCTAAGATGGGAAAAAATCTGATTCTTACAATCGATACAAATATTCAGACTCTTGCAGAAAAAACTCTTGGAAACAGGGTAGGGGCCATCGTTGTTCTTAAGCCAAGTAATGGTGAAGTTCTTGCAATGGTTTCATATCCTTTCTTTGATCCAAATATCTTTAATACCGATGAAGCAAGCGATTATTATCAGACTTTGATTGAAGATAATAAGCAGCAGCCTCTGGTTAACCGCTGTGTTAATGCTGTTTATCCTCCTGCTTCGACTTTTAAGATTGTAATGTCTGCTGCAATGCTTGCAGAAGATGCTTTTCCTTCAACCAAAAAAATCGAATGTAAAGGTGAAATTAACTACGGTAATCGAGTATTTCACTGTCACGTTCACAAACCTGGTCACGGATGGCTTGATTTAAAGAATGGTCTTGCTCAGTCATGTGACGTTTATTACTGGATTGTAGGTCGTGATCACCTTGGAATAAATAAAATCGCTTCTTATGCAAGAGAATTTGGATTTGGTACTTCTTCAAAAATAGATTTGCCTAGCCAGCTTTCGGGCTTTGTTCCTACTGCGGAATGGAAGGAGCGTCGTTATCATGAAAAATGGCTTGGAGGGGACACAATGTCTGCTTCTATTGGTCAGGGATTTACTCTTGCAACTCCTCTGCAGGTTGCTGACATGGTTGCAATGGTATGTAATGACGGTGTTATTTACAAACCTCATTTGCTTAAAGAAGTCCGTGACCCGGTTACCAATGAAGTTATTAATGAAATAAAACCAGAAGTTCTGTTTAAGTCTGACATTCCAAAAGAAGTATGGAAAGAAGTTAAACAGGATATGCGTTATACAATTACAGACGGAACTCCTCAGTATCCGATGCACAATAAAATCGTAAAATCTGCAGGAAAAACAGGTACTGCGGAAGTTGCCCAGTATAAAACCAGCTGGCACTCATGGATGGTTGCATATGCTCCTTACGATGCGCCTGTAGAAGATCAGGTCGTTGTTGCAACTCTTGTTGAAGCATGTAATCCATGGGAATGGTGGGCACCATACGCAACAAATATTGTTTTACAGGGAATCTTTGCAAAACAAACCTACGAAGAAGCAATGGAAGCTCTTGGATTTAAATATCTTATGAAGAATGGTAACAGACAGGAGTAGGGGATGAAAAATAGAATTTGGGAATCGTTTGATTATCTTCTTCTCGGCTGTATGCTGATTCTTGTATCTCTTGGAGTTGCATTTATTTATTCTTCTGGAGTAAATTCTGACGGAGTCCTCGTTACCAACGAGTATATAAAACAATTGATTTGGGCTGGGGTAGGGCTTGTATTTATGGTAGGCTTTACCTTGTTTGATTACCGAAAAATCGAACGTGTTGCCCTCTGGTTATTTTTAGGAATAATTTTTCTTCTTATCATAACCCTTGTTCCGTTTATTGGACGAAAAGTTAACGGTGCCCGCAGTTGGCTTGGAATTGGAGATATTGGTTTTCAGCCTTCAGAGTTTGGAAAAATCTGTTTTATATTCATGCTTGCAAAATATCTGGATGAATCTGTAAACGAAAATCCAATCAGAAGATTTATAATTGCCTCTTGTATTTTTATTGTTCCATTCGGTTTAATTTTGATTCAGCCGGATATGGGATCTGCAACAGTTTATATTCCGATTTTTATTATTATGTGTTTTGTTTCCGGCATTCCGGTACGATTCATCATGTTTATTCTTGGAACCGGAACTGCAATGATTGTGTTTACAATTCTTCCTGTTTGGAATGAATTTATTGCACATAATTCTGTTGTTTTGATTTCGGCACTAACAAATTTTAAGCTTAAAATGCTGATTCTTTTGGCATTTTTTGCAATTTTCTTAATCTCATTTATCGTAAGAGTTTATTTCCATGGTCCAAAATATTACTACTGGATTGCTTATGTATTTTGTGTTTTGACGATCGGATTATTAATGTCTTTTTTTGCAGGAAAGTTCTTAAAAGATTATCAGATTAAGCGATTGATTATTTTTATGGATCCAAACGTAGATCCTCTCGGTGCCGGTTGGAACATTATTCAGTCAAAGATTGCTATTGGTTCTGGTGGCTGGTTTGGGCGCTCATATTTACACGGAACTCAGAGTCATTATCGGTTCTTGCCGCAGCAGTCTACGGACTTTATTTTTAGTATTCTTTCTGAAGAATTTGGTTTCTTTGGCGGATGTATTGTATTTGTCCTTTACATGATAATTATGTTTAGAACTCTTGTAATTATTAAGAATACAAGTAATCGTTTTGGAATGTTTATTGCAAGCGGTATTCTTGGTATGTTCATCATCCATTTCTTTATTAATGTTGGAATGGTTATGGGAATCATGCCTATTACTGGTATTCCTCTTTTGTTCCTGTCATACGGTGGTTCGTCTCTATTGACTGCAATGTCTTGTATTGGACTGTTGATGAGTATTAATTCTAGAAAGTTCAACTTCTATTGATTATGACTTTTTATAATGTACGTTCTGTCAACCAAAAATATTTTTATTCTATAATAAAACTGTTCAGTAATAATATCCCCTGTTTATTTAAGGAATACTGAACAGAACCATCTGATAATGTGTTTATTTCTGCAAGATTATTTTGCTGCCACTTCTTAAACTTATTCACAATATCCTCTGGAATATCATTCTTAAATCTATTTAAATAAATTTTTGAATTGATTCCATTTAATGTCCTTAGGCCCATCATTAAAAATTCAAATCTTTCTGTTTCTTTATCTATTACTTCTATTTCCTGAGGACACTGTTGATTATTTTTCCATGAGTCTATATAAGCCTTGAGGTCTCTTTTATTTGTTTTTCGTAATGAATTATTGATTCCGTATATAGTTCCTGTGGCACCGGCTCCGCAGCCTATATAATTGTTTAGATTCCAGTATACAAGGTTATGTCTGCATTCTTTTCCAGGTTTTGAAAAATTGGACACTTCGTACTGGTTATAACCATTTTGTTCCAAAAAATCTCTTCCTTTGAGCCATAGAGAGTCAGCATAATCAAAATCATATTTAATCTGATTGCTAGATATTTTATTGTATAGAGGTGTTCCTTCTTCTATCGTAAGTGAATACATTGAAATATGATCTATGTCATAAGTTAAAAGTTTTTCTAAATCAGATATGAACGTTTCAAGTGTTTGTTCCGGGAGACCGCTTATTATATCAACGGAGAAATCCCCTTTCCACTGAGAATTGATGCATGCTAAGGCATTGTAGACAGAATTCTGATCAGAACGACGGTTTACATTTTTCAGAACATTATTTTGAAGAGATTGAATTCCGCAGGAAATTCGAGTTACTGGAAGTTCATTTAAAATCTGGATATATTCTTCTGTAATGTCGTCAGGATTTACTTCTATTGTACATTCCGAGATTGAATCCTGCTTTGTACTTAAAACGGCATTAAAAAGCTTTTCAAGCTGGGATTGGGAAAGAAGACTCGGTGTTCCTCCTCCAATATATACGGTATTCCAGTATTGGACTGAATGTTCTTTGATTTTGTAAGTAATTTCATTGCAGAGAGCTGTTATATATTCCTCAGGGACTGATCTTTTTCCGCAGCCTACACTGAAAAAATCACAATAATCACATTTTGAGAAACAGTATGGAATATGAATATATAAAGAAGTTTTCATCAGGCAATTTTTTCCAGTTTTTCTTTAATATATTCGCTCTTTTCTTTAAGACCGATTTTTCCAATATTTAATAAAATCATATTTGGTTTTGTCGGGTCTAATCTTACTGCTCCCGCTGATTCTTTTATAAGAGAAAGAACTTTGTTTACGTTAATATCAGAAACCCGGGCAAATTCTACGCTGATAGTTCCCTGTCGTTCTTTGATTGTTGAAATATTGAGTTTTTTACATAGAATTCTGATTTTAGCAAGGGACAAAAGTGATAAAACTTCATCAGGTACAGGTCCAAAACGATCCATGAGCTCAAGATAAACGCTGTCTAGTTCATCGTCGTTCTGAATGGCTGCAATTTTCTTGTAAATTTCCATTTTGGTCTGTGGATTCTGGACATAGGTATCAGGGATAAAGCCGGTGTATTCAAGTTCCATGAGAGTTTCTGGAGTTGATTTATAATCTTCCTGACTCATAAGGCGGTTAACAGCTTCGTTTAAAAGTTTTACGTATAAATCAAAACCGACAGAGTAAACACTTCCGGACTGGTCACGGCCAAGAAGGTTTCCGGCACCACGGATTTCCATATCTTTCATGGCGATTTTAAATCCGCTTCCAAGTTCTGTAAAATCGCTGATGACCTGGAGACGCTTCATGGCAATTTCACTGAGAGATTTGTTTCCAGGATAAAGAAGATATGCATAAGCTTTGCGGTCACTTCGGCCTACACGACCTCTGAGCTGATATAGCTGGGAGATACCGTACATATCTGCACGGTCGATGATGATTGTATTTACATTTGGAATATCGATACCATTTTCAATGATTGTCGTTGCAACGAGGATGTGAAAGCCACCCATTTTGAATCGGCGGAAAATATCATCAAGCTGGTCACTGGTCATTTGTCCATGGGCCACATCAATCATCATTTCCGGGAGAAGTCGTTCAAGTTTAATTCGAGTTTCGTTCAAGCTCTCTACCCTGTTGTGAAGATAGAAGACCTGCCCTCCCCGTTCAACTTCTTTACGGATTGCTTCACAGACTTTTTCATCGCTGTAAGCATCGATTACGGTTTCAATTGGTTTACGAACCTGAGGAGGTGTTGTCAAAAGGCTCATGTCTCGGATTTTTAAGAGACTCATGTGCAGGGTTCTTGGAATCGGGGTTGCGGACATTGCAAGACAGTCGATATTATTCTTGAGTTCCTTAAGTTTTTCTTTATCTTTAACTCCAAAACGCTGTTCTTCATCAATAATCATCAAGCCAAGATTCTTAAAGATAACATCTTTTTGAATAATTCTGTGAGTTCCTACAAGAATGTCGATTTGTCCTTCTGCAAGCTTTGCAAGAATTTTTTTCTGTTCTCCGGGAGTAACAAAGCGGGACATATGAGCAATTCGTACAGGAAAGTTTGCAAAGCGCTCAAGGCAGGTTTCGTAATGCTGCTCTGCAAGAATCGTTGTTGGAGCTAAAAAGGCAACCTGTTTACCCCCCATAACGGCTTTAAATGCGGCGCGCATCGCGATTTCTGTTTTTCCGTAGCCTACATCACCACAAACAAGCCGGTCCATAGGAACAGGCTTTTCCATATCCTCTTTGATTTCTTTTGTAACCGTTATCTGGTCAGGAGTATCTTCGTATGGAAAGGCTGCTTCAAAGGTGGTCTGCCATTCCGTATCTTTTGGATATGGAAATCCTCTTGCAGCTTTTCTTCGAGAATATAAATCAATTAATTTCTGTGCAAGATCTTCTACGGCTTTGCGAACCTTTGCTTTTCTAGTTTCCCAGGCTTTGCTTCCGATTCGGTCTAAGTGAGGTGCTTCTCCTTCGTTTCCGATGTAACGTTGTACAAGATTTACCTGCTCAAT
>JAFNQK010000311.1 GCA_017386165.1 Treponema sp. | reverse complement strand
GATTTTGAATCATTATTTCATGAATATAAAAATGACGGAATGCTTTATTTTGAAAAAGGCATATCTTACGAAATTTTAAAAAACTATCCAGAAAGTTTGTCTAATTATGAAAAGGCAACTGACTTATTCCCTGTTCCACATTGGAAAAAAGTTGCAGAGTTTTCTATCGAACGAGTTAAAGCATATTCCCCAGATTATATTCCTCATAATTATGATGGTTTTTATTCTTTACAATGGAATGCATTTTTAGAAGTCCATAAATTTATAAATATAACAGATGAAAATAGATATTTAGCTATATCAGCATTAGCAAGAATAGATTCAGAGACTACAGTTTCTTTAGTAAATTTTAGAACTGTAATGGAGAAAGAACTAAAAAATCATTTTCCTGAAGTTATAAGGAAATATGGAAAAGATTTTTGTTTGTCAAAAGTTTTATCAGATTTAAAAATTGAAAATATTGATTGGAAAATATTAAACGATATGGATAATATAAGAGAAGAAGGGAATTTGGCAGCTCATGAAAATGAGTATAGAAGAGAATATTTAAAAAGAACAATAAATTCATTTATACGAGTTTTAGAATTCTTTAATAATATATAATAATCACATAACAAAGGTTCGTAACCGACAGCGGGTCGAGCCCGCTGCGGTACAACCAGTTGTTACACGGACACCCGCACTGGGGTGCTGATTGAGAATATGAAAGTATATAATTACAAATCAGTAAAAAGTATTGAAAAAGAAGGAATCATTTTCTCGGATGGATTTAAAATTATTTTTCAGGATTGTATAAATGGTTTTAAAAAGAATTACAATTCTTTTACAAATGTATCAACTTGTATAGCCGAAAGAAATATTCTAGTTCAACCTCCTTATTTTCAGTTTTATTTAGACGATATGAATGTAAAAATAATCTTTGATTGTAAAGGATTATTTGCGAAAAAGAGGAGTATTAAACTTTTTCAATATTTCCAATTGAAAATAAAAAGTCTTGGATATAAAACATTCGATTTGACTTGAAAATAAGGAATATTTTTTTCAGCAAGTCAAGCTTGCTGAAAAAATGAATTGAACTTTAGGGTTTGGACGAAGAGGCGGTTGTATTAATAACACAAAAAATCAGGTCAATCCTGATTGTTTTGTATATATTTGAAAATGTTGACAAATTCAAAAATTGTGATATAATTATAATTATGAAGTTCACAGTAGAAAAATTGCCACAAGCAAAAAATGAAATAGACTCTCTGGAACAATCTCAAAAAGAAATGCTTGAGGCAGATTATAAAAAAATCCAAGAACAAGGAATTGAATTTGTTCGTGTAAAACCAATTCAAAAAGAAATTTTTGAAATAAAAACAAATGAACTTCGTTCTTTATTTAAATATAAAGCCGGGAAAATTATTGTAGTAGGAGTTGTTTTTGTAAAGAAAACGCAGAAGACTCCAAAAGAAATAATTAAGCTTGCTAAAAAGCGTTTGAAGGAGGTCTGATTATGGATTATGTTTTTGTAAAAGATTCTGAGGGATATGTATTCAAGAAATTGCAATCAGAAGTTTCTTCAGATGAAAAAATTATTTCTGAAAAAGAGTATATGAAAATCTCAGGACTTTCCT
>JAFNQK010000310.1 GCA_017386165.1 Treponema sp. | reverse complement strand
TTGTTATCTCGACTTTACATGCCATTGCGAATGAAACAGAAAACCGCTTTATGATTGAAAACAAAATTCCGCCGCATATTACAATCGGGGCTTTTCATGCAGCCAGAGAAGAAGAAGCAAAACTGCTGCAGTTAGTAGAAGAGTTTGCACAAGGGCAGAAGGCCGGCACAGTGCAGTTTAGCGAAGTCGGCGACTTCAACAGCAAAGTTCTTTTCCTGAAACCAGAAAAAAACCTCTTCCTTTCCGAGATAAACAAGGAGCTCCATACTCTGCTGCTTCCAAAATTTGAAAAAGCAGAAAACGGCTACTATCTGCCGGATATCTGGTTTCCACACACAACCCTTGCAACAAGATTGAATCAAAACCAGTTTTCCGCAGCAAAAGAAATCGCAAAGCAAATCTCTCTTCCACTGGAAGCTGACATTGAAGAGCTTGCAGTTTACCAGTGTTCACCATTTTTGGAATTAAAGAAATTCGGACTGAAGGCTTAAAAATTTACTTCAACTCCGCAAGAATCGGCTCGATGTATTTTTTGTCGGAAATGTCGTAGGAATGAGAAATCATCTGGGCCATCTGTTTATCTTTCTCTGTAGCATCTTTTTTTGAAGTAAGGGATTTTTCCAGCATCTTCATTGCAAAACGGGAAAGGAAATTCATTTTGTCATAATTCAGGCCGCCTGGACAGTAAAAGGTCTTAACGCCTTTCCATTCTGTACCCGAAAAATTTCTTTCCATTGCAAGAGGAATATCAGGACTTTCTGCAGGACTTGCACCAACCATATAAACGATAATCTTTTTACTCTCAGAAGAAATTTCTGCAATCTGATTTTTAAACCAGCCAAGTTTTGTAACTCCCCCAGCCATGAACCAGCCGCCGAAAATAATTGCATCATAATCAGAAAGCTTGATTTTTTTTGCCTGTTTTAATTCCAGGCATTCTGCTCCACTCGCCTCGCTGATCCATTCTGCGTACCGTTTTGTAAAGCCTGTCTGACTTGTGTAAATTACGATTGTTTTCATTTTGATTCCTCCTCATTAAATCAACCCGTTAGAAACAAGAAAAGTTTCCGGCGTTTGTACTATTAGTAATGCATTTTTGTAGTCGCGAAGGTTACGGGTCAAAAGGATATTGAGGCCATTTTCCTCCGAGGTATAATACTGGATGGCATCTTCAAAATCTGCAAAGTCTGAATTGAGGGCTTTGTCTACAACTGCCTCCGATGAATCTATTATATGAACAAGAACACGTAATTTTCGGAGAGCCTTTTTTGCTTCTTCATTTCCCAGCTGTTTTCGGAGAATGTAAAAGGTATTTGCAAAAATCAGCGGACTTGTATAAAGCTCAAGCTTTTTCATTTCGGCAAAAGTGAAAAGTACTGCCGAAAAATGAAAGTGCGGAAGGCGCCTTGCAAGCAGGTCAAGAATTACGTCTGTATCTACAAAAATCTTATTCATATTTGTGGTCCAGATATGAAGCGTAATCAGCTTTATAATCGTAATTTCCGTCCAGCTGAATAATTCCCGAAAGTTCGTTTACAAGAAGACTGTATTTGAACTCTCCTACCTGCTGCTGAAGTGTAAGCCCATCAAAAAAATCTTCAACAATAGCAGAAAGCGAAGTCCCAATAGAAGAAACATACTTCTTTGCCCGTGAGATTGAATCGTCTTTTAATTTTAGAGTAAGTTTTGTGTCCATGACAGCACCTTTATACGTATATAATAATATTGATTATACGTACTGTCAAATTTAATTTTTCCAAACAGATTTCACAATTTGCGCTTCTCTCCCTTGATAGTTTCCAGGACCCTGATAGATTTGAGTAAATCCACATTTTTCAAGGACTCGCACAGAAGCATGGTTTTCTGCAAGACAGATTCCGTAGACTTCTTTTAGATTCAGCTTTTGGGCCATGACAGGAAGAAAGGCTTTTACTCCTTCTGTGGCATAGCCCATACCGGTAAAGTTTTTTGCAATGTGATAGCCGATTTCCCAAGTTCCTTCTTCTTCGAGTTCGAGATTGCAAAGCTGAATATAGCCGATATTTTGACCTTCGTTTGTGAGCAATGGATATACAAATGGGCCGTCTGTGCTGTCGTAGCGTGACATCAAAAACTCAATTGCATCGCGGGCTTCTTTAACAGAATCATAAACTTCATCCGGTACAAAAAGTCTGGTGTCGTCGTCCTGGGAATTTTCATAGACGGCCTGAGCCATGTCTGGAGTGAAGTTTGTGATTGTAAGACGTGGAGTTTTAATTGGCATGTTTTAGTCTCAAATTTGTCAGATATATATGGTATACAACACATTTGAAATATAATCTATTTTTGAACCAGTGCAAAACTCTTTTTTGTAAGTTCGCAAAGTTTATCAAAATCTGTTACGCTCGTCAAAAGAACTGTAATCCAATATTTTTTGTTCATGTGATAAGCCGGAAAAATCGATTTTCTGTCCGTAATTTCCGGTATTTTTTCCGCGTCGGCTTTAAGATTTACCGCCCAGACCGGTTCCTCGCTTTCAAAGCCCAGATTTTTAAACTTAATTTCCATCACAAGGGCAAACCATTTTCCGTTTGGACAGCGGTAGACAGAACTTTTAAAATCCCCCTCGTCGGCCCAAGGCGTATCTCCAGGGGCAGCAAATTCCGACCGAATAAAATCCACATATTTTTGCCTGATATCATCTGAATCAAAGCCTTTCTCGCGAATTTCGTCGATGATTCCCTGAACCTCACTCCTGATTTGTCCCACAAAAGCACCTTTTGCAGAAGGCACATCAAAAAGCACATATTTTTCATCATTCAGAGTCTCAAAAACTTCTGCGGTAAGGGATTTTTTAGAAAGCCGGATAAGTGTATAAAATTCCCCATCGGCAATCTCTTTCTTAAGCCTCAACGCTCCCTCAAATTCAACAAATCCCAAAACTTCAAGCTTTTCTTTCTGAGGAAGTGCACTGTTCAAAATATAACTGTAGTCCATTGATTTTATGATTATAGCATAAGAAAAAAAATATTCACCACCCTCTCAAATACCCCGCCGAAACCGGAAATTCAAAATAAGTATCCGGATATGGCTCATCCTTTAGAGTAAAATGCCACCATTCACAGTCCAGAGTATCAAAGCCGTTTCTGACCATGGCTCTCTGCAGAGTCATTCGGTTTTCAAATTGTTCGTCGGTGATGCCTCGGTAGTCGGGATGAGATTTTTCACTAAAGAGGTCAAAAGGACTTCCCATATCCAGTTCTTTTCCGGTTTTCATGTCGATTAAAGTCAAATCAACAGTACTTCCACGGCTGTGACTCGAGCGGGATGCGATATAACCTTTCTTAAACAAATCCTGTTTTTCAATATCGGGATAAAAATAAGGCTTCATACGGGTATCCTGATCTTCGATACCCCAGAGTTTAAACTGATTTACTGCGCTTACCGGTCTGTAAGCATCATAGATTTTAAGACGGTACCCCTGGACAACCATCTCGTTGCTGACATTTTTGAGAGCACGAGCCGCTTCTTTTGTCAAAAGTGCAATCGGTTCTTCGTAGCCGTCAATACGGTCGCCAATAAAATTATAGGTAGAATAATATCTTATTTCCTGAACAATCTGAGGAACAAAATCTGCAAGCAGAACAAAGCCCGAACTATCCATCGGCATTTTGCAGGACATAGATTCACTCCGTCTCTAAAACACTATAAAATCTTTTACTCAACATCAGATGGAAGCTTTCGCCATTCATCAAGCTGAGCCTGAATCAAGCTTCGGCACTCATCAAGAACCTTTACTTCTTCTTCTTTTGTCTTTGGACAATCAAAAACCTTGAGCACCTTTACGCGGTAACAGCCGTTTTCAAGATTGTTCATGATGCGGGTCATATCACTGATCTGATATCCACCGTCGAGAGCTATGCACGCAATCGGAAGCCCTGTAGATTCGTTCAATTTTCTAAGTCCGGCAGAATAGAACTTTCCAACATTGCCGTCGCGGCTTCTTGTTCCTTCTGGAAAAATAATAGGAATCTGATTCTGCTTGATTACTCTGGAACCAAATTTTTCGATAGTTTTCATAGCCTGCATAGGGCTTCCCTTACGAGGAATCATGCAGTGCCCCTGAACTCTTAGCATTTCAGAAACAAGGGGAATATGACGTGCTAAAAAGTCCTTTGCAACAAAACGAATTTCCTTTTCTCTAAAAAAGTTCATAAGGGCAGGAATATCCAAAAGGCTCTGATGATTAGAAACCACACTAAACTGCTGTGGAAGCAGCTTCTTTGATTCTTTATATCCAAAAAAGTGAAACTGTCTATAAGTGTTTAAAATCGCAAAAAGACGTGGAGCAAGAACTTTTACGATGTAATTTGAAATATTCATACACCATCTTTTGCTTACAGGGTATGCAATTACATTCAAAATTGACGGCGGAATTACCATCTGAAACAAGCAAATCAATGTGATAACACTATACATCGTAACCTTCCATGTGCTTCTAAATGTTCTATATAATAGATAATTAATTTTATAAACAATGAACTAGGGTGTCAATTAAAAATAAACTCGCTCACCCGCTCGCAAATTTCCTTTAACGGCTCATACATCTTTTTGCATTCCGGCATATTTGCAAGAAAAATTGAACCATACCTCTTTTCATAAATGCGTCGGTCAAGAACAACCACAACTCCCCTGTCAGAACTCTTTCTAATCAGGCGCCCAACTCCCTGACGGTATTTAATAACCGCCTCAGGAACACTCAAATCCATAAAAGAACTGCGACCCTGCTTTTCAATCGCCTCAGACCTCGCCGTAAAAACCGGATCATTCGGAACCGTAAACGGAAGCTTAACAATAATCACCTGACTCAGCGATTCCCCGGGAACATCAACTCCCTGCCAGAAAGAATCCGTCGCAAACAAAACCGAAGTCACATCGTTCTTAAAGTTTTCCAAAAGACGGGCATTATCGTCAGTTCCCTGGCGGTAAAGAGTCATATCCTCGTGCAAAAGAGACCTCTGCACACTATTAAAAGAACTTCTTAGAGACTCGTACGAAGTAAACAAAACCAGAGTACGCCCTTCACTTGCCTTTATCAATTTTACAAGAGCATTTTCCACCCACTGCTGAAAAGTCGGATCATCCGGCAAAGGCGCATCCTGAGGCACCGCAAAAAGCATATTCTTGTTGTAAGGGAACGGAGAATCAAACTCCCCGCTCAAAATCCTCTCCGGCTCCGCAAACCCAAGCCCGGTTCTGTTCATCCAGTAACTGAATGTCCGCCCCGTCTTAAGCGTTGCCGAAGTACATACCACACTTTCCATTGGTTCAAATACCCCGGAATTCATCAGTGGCGCAATATCAAGTGGTGTTTCCGTAATCGTAACATAGAGAGAATCGGCGGCATCTTTCTGCATTTCCTTTGGAAGCATCTTTTTCTGCATCCAGAACACCATATCCCGCTTTTCGTCCCACATCCCGATATCCCGGAGAACAAGACAGGCATCCTCCAGCCTGCGCAACAGAACCTTGGATTCCCAGAAAGCCTGAATTTCCTGGTCCCCTTCATCGATTCCTTCCATAACCTCACGGGAAAGGGCTACAAAATTACCGATAGAATTAGCAAGAGTGGCAGAAAGAGTAATAACCGGCCCAAAATCCCTTGCATTTTTATCACACAGGCGCAGAGTATGTTCATTCTGCATCAAATCTAATGCCGCAATTTCAAGGTTTACAATGTCGTTCTTGATTCTGCTGACCATCTCATACGCACTGGAAGCCTTTTCTTCATTAGAAGAAAGAATTGCAAGAGTACACAAAAAACCGCTTTCAGAGCC
>JAFNQK010000309.1 GCA_017386165.1 Treponema sp. | reverse complement strand
GATAAAACGGGCAATTGAGTTTAAACATTTCGGGGGCTGCTCTAATAGGGCAGCCCTTATTTTCTTTTCTGCGGTGTGAGGTTTTAGTGCGCTGCGGGGTCAGGTTTTCAAGTCCCCGGTCTGATTATTTCCGCTTGTTCCGTCAGTTAAGAATTGTTGCTTCAAATGTTGCTTCTTCTGTCCGCCCAGAAGGCAACAAATAAGGCAACATCGGCGGGGGTGCGGACAGATTTCCGTACCATTGACGATGCTCGGAAAGGATCAAGATGAGAAGATACTCACGAGCAGAAAGGGAGCGAGCAATTGAGCTTTACGACAAATGCCACAATGTAAAGAGGGTAGCAGCCGAACTCAATATCTCAAGGCCCAGGGTCATTTACAGCTGGCTCTATAACAGATACAAGGAGCCACGAAGAACCAGTATGCACATTCCGGAATACAAGGTTCATCCGGATAATCCCAAGCTGAAAGCATTGTATCGTTGCTTCGAAATGGGAGAGCCTGTAATATTAGTTGCAGAAGAGATGAATATTAACAGATCGCAAATATACCGCTGGCGTATTTCGTATCTTCAAAGGGGGTACACCTCACTAATGAGCAAACAGGAAAAGAAACCTGCAAGCCAATCTGAGATGGAGAAAGAAATAGCAGATCTCAGAAAGCAACTTGCAGAAGTACAGTTCCAGCTGGATGTGATGAATGAGACATTTAAAGTCCTAAAAAAAGACCAAGGCGTCAATCCGAAAACCCTGACGAATCAGGAGAAGACAGCGGTAATTGACGCCTTGAAGGATAAGTACAAACTGTCTTGCCTTTTGAAAATGTTCCAGCTGAAGAAGAGCAGCTACTTCTATCAGGAAAGCATAAAGAACAGGCCGGATTCCTATATCGAGCTGAGAAAGAAAATAGGAGTCCTGTTCAAAGAAAATCACGAGAGATACGGTTACAGAAGAATCCATACGCTCCTTAAGAGAGACGGCATTATCGTATCAGAAAAGATCGTCAGGCGTTTAATGTCTGAGGAGAAACTCATCGTGAAAAACAAACGCAGGCGTAAATATAATTCCTATCTTGGAGAAATAACACCGGCAGTACCTAATTTGCTTAATCGTAACTTCCATGCATCTGCGCCAAATGAGAAATGGCTTACGGATATAACCGAGTTTGCGATTGAGAATAAGAAGGTCTATCTCTCTCCTGTAATTGACTGTTTTGACGGGATGGTTGTCACATGGGCAATAGGAACCAGGCCTGATTCAGAACTTGTGAATACGATGCTTGAGAAGGCCATAACGACACTCAAGCACGGAGAAAAGCCGATTGTTCACAGTGACCGAGGAAACCACTACAGATGGCCGGGCTGGATACACCTGATGGAAGATAACGGCTTGGTGCGTTCAATGTCGAAGAAGGGCTGTTCACCCGACAACTCTGCTTGTGAAGGGTTCTTCGGAAGACTGAAAAATGAGATGTTCTATAACCGCAACTGGAATAAAACCACACTTGCCGAATTCATTAAGACATTAGACGACTACATCGTCTGGTACAATAAAGAACGAATCAAAAACACATTGGGCGGAATGAGCCCAATAGAGTATCGTCAGAGCCTGGGATTACAGGTTTAGTCCAAAAAATCGTCCGCACCCCCGGCATTGTTGCTCTAGATGTTGCTCTTTTTGTCCGCCCGGAAGGCAACAAATCCTTAACTGACGGAACAAGCGGAAATAATCAGACCGGGGACTTGAAAACCTGACCCCGCAGCGCACTAAAACCTCACACCGCAGAAAAGAAAATAAGGGCTGCCCTATTAGAGCAGCCCCGTAATGTTTAAACTCAATTGCCCGTTTTATCAGGGAATGTAAGTCATGTCGATTTCTTCAAATTCGTTGTTCTTGAAGCCGAATTCGATCCTGTTGCTGTTGTAGAACTTTGTGCCCTTCTTTGTCCAACCCATCTTGTCGTAAACATTTGTGCTGGTCTCGTTGTGGTAAGGCTTTTCTGTAGGTTCACCGGAGTTAGCATTAAGTTCTTCCATTGTGAGAGTGAAAGGAAAATCAAAAGAAACCATTGTCTGCTTTTTGCCTTCGTCACGCTGGATCTTGAAAAGGATCTGATTGACATAGCATTCACTCATGGGCTTGCCGGAATCTGTCTCGTTAAATACTTCGATCCAGAAATAGCAGCCCTTTGCGTCGAGTTTGATCTTAATGT
>JAFNQK010000308.1 GCA_017386165.1 Treponema sp. | reverse complement strand
ACCTGAATTACTACAACTATGAAGTCCGTGAAGAAATGAAAAATGTTGCCCGTTACTGGCTCAACAAGGGGTTTGACGGGCTGCGTTTAGACGGTGCCCGTTATCTCATGGAAGATGGAAGTCAAGGATGCGACACAGAATTAAGCCACGAATGGTACAAAGAGCTCCGTAAAGAACTTGATAAATACTCATCTCCAAAATTTATGATATGCGAAAGTTGGGTCACAAAAAACCGAAACTGTCTTAACAGTTACCTTGGAAACGACAACGAATTCCACATGGCACTGGATTTTGATCAGGGAACACGCTGTATCACAAGCGTTTACAACGGCAAAAAAGAAGATTCTTATCTATTCCAGGAAAACTTCAGTTCTGACACAGCATATGGAGTTTTTCTCGGTAACCACGATGAATACGCAGTTTACACAAACGGTACAAAGCTTTCATCAACATACCATGAATATACAAATTACATCCGCTTTGGACAGGCTTTAAAAGGCGACAGAAAACAGATTAACCAGTCTTTAGCACTTTCAATTATACGTCCCAATGTTCCTTTTATTTACTACGGAAATGAATTTGGAATGAAAGAACTTGCTACAGGTGGTGACATGCGCGCCCGGGGCCCAATGAAATGGGAACAGGCAGAAGAACAGGCTGCTTCAGCGGTCTCTTCACTTAACTTTACTAAAGCTGCAAACGCTTTAAGAAAGCTTTATCCAAAAACCTTTGCATATGGAAACTTGACAGAATTTTCAATGAACTATACTTCCAGCATAGGATATAGAATAAAGGGGGATGACGGTGATTTATTAGTCATTCTTCATCTTGGAAATTCAAAAAGACAAACAGCAACATTCACATCTGACATTTCCATAGATACCGCCAAATTAATTATCGGAAACAGTTCCGCACCTGTACTCTCAAAAACTGATTCAACTATAACTGTTTCCGAATTAGGTCCGCGCGCAATCCGTGTTTATGATTTGACCGGAACATACACAGGCGAAGTACTCTTTAACGATGATGATTACAACGAATCTTACTCTCCTGAAAAAGACACATCAAGCGAACCTGTAACAAGCACCCAGATGTACTTGAGAGGTTCCATGCTCAATAACTGGGGTGGATACCAGCAGATGACAAAAACAATCGAAAATGGCGATACAATCTGGAAGTGCACAATAACCCTTACTTCCGGTACCTACCAGTTTAAGTTTGCAGATACATCAGACTGGAGTGGTAGCGATTGGGGTTCAGACTTAAGCGTTTCCGGAGGAATTACAAAAGCAAGCGATTCCCACGGAAATCTTTCCTACACTGCATCTTCTACAGGAACCTATACTTTTATCTTTAATCAGACTCAACAGACAGCAACCGTAGATAAGCAATAAAATGTAACATATCGCTTTACTGCTGGGGCTGTCTAATAAGTTTAGTGACTGCGGTCATTAAGCCTGTCGAAATGACCATTTACACTATATCTGGTGGTTTCGAGAACCTCAACCACCGCAAACTTTTCTTTTTGGACAGCCCAAGTTTTTTTATTTAACAGAATCTACAAATGCCTGATAAAGTTCATTAATTCTACACTCTTTAGCAGGCGACTCAGAAGGAACCGATTTCCAGGCATCACAATAAAGGCCAAAGCCGTCTTCATGATAACAGTGATAACTATAAGCTAAATTAAGTTCATTAAATACGGAAATTGAATCTTTTACCCACTGACCACCACCATTTCTTTTAGAAGAAGCTTCATTCATTTCTGCAAAAGCATATTTGTATAATCCAAATTCACCAATATAAAACGGAACATTAACCGTTTTAGAATACTCACTAAACGGTTTTAATCTTGAAAGCAAAAAGTCTCGGTTA
Source organism: Treponema sp. (assembly GCA_017386165.1). GTDB lineage: Bacteria > Spirochaetota > Spirochaetia > Treponematales > Treponemataceae > Treponema_D. The sequence goes on along the minus strand of JAFNQK010000308.1, from coordinate 1,743 downwards.
TAAAACCGAATATCAGCAGAACATGGATCTAACTGACATATAACACTTGTACCATTCCCTGTAACAGTATTTAATTTTACCCAGAATTCAATAGCATAAGATTTTCCAGGTTTAAGAATTACAGTGTTAGACTGATTAAGAATATGAGCATAGCCTTTACCACCCTTAATCATAAGATGACCGTTACCGTCGTTACTGATTGAACATCCTGTACAGTTAAATCCTCCTGTTCCAGAAGTAAAATCATCCTTGTAGATCAAGGTCATTGAATCCTCGGTTTCTTTTTCATATATTTTGACAAAATCAACCAACATTTCACCATCATAAGGACTAGCAGAACCATCCGTTGTCCCTAGATTACTGCAGATTAATTTCCAGTTTGCAACAGTACGATTTTCACTAGTAATTGTATAAAAACCCGATCTAAGATTTTTCCAATCGGTCGAGTTATAATCAGTAAGCATATATCCAGTTGAACGAGCAATTTCTTCACCAAGAGATTTTCTATTCACAATCTGGTCAAAATTTTCTTCATCAGGCCATGTTGTTTCTACATCCTTATAGGAATTACTCCAAGGCATACCCTGATTTGTAAATCGACCTGGTTCATAAAAATGAATTTCATAAGAATAATTATTATCATCAATAACCGGATATCCTTGCTGAGCTGTATAACTCAGTGCAACTCCTGAACTATTTTTAATCATAAATGCCCGTTCAAGAAAGATAATATGCTTTGTATCATACTTACGGATCTCAGTAGCAATTTTTGTAGCAAGATTAGACCAGCTTGCAACAGCTTCATCAACAGTGGAACCAATTAAAAGCGGCTCATTAACAAGTCCATATCCTAAAACGGCAGGTTCATCGGCATAACGCTTTGCAAACTCAGCCCACAAAGCAATCAACCGATTTTGATTTGATTCCGCATTATCGCCAACCCAAAGCGCAGTTCCGCCTCCAGCAGATTGATACCCACCCTGAGGTGCATGCATATTAAAAATAATTTTTATTCTGTATTTTTTTGCCCTTTCAATTTCTTTATCCATGTAATCAGTAAATGTAGTTTCGTAGAACTGACCAGGAGCATCATCACTTTCAAACATACGATAATTCAAATAATACCTAATCGTGTTAAAACCAAGTTCACTTAATTCTTTGTAACTTGATTCATCATGATCCTTGCCGGCCGCCTGATAGAAATTAGTTGATGTGTACGCATTATTACTAAAATTCATCCCGCGGATTTTATACTCGTTTCCTTTTTCATCAACAAATTTTGTTCCGCTAGTTTTTATAAATGAATTACTAAAATCGACAGTTGAAATATTTTCTTCATCATTATTGCTTGTGCTGCTTGATTTAGATGAATTATCACCCCACCACAACTTACAAGACATAACAAACAACAATACAAATACGAATAGACAAATCTTTTTATACATTTTTATCTCTCCTTAATTTCTTTATTTATGCCGGTTACAATTGCCGCACCCGTTTATTATAACATGAGGTTTGCCACTTTTGGTTTTATTAAACATTCTAGAAAGCAAATATCCGTCTTGAGAAACAGTTTTATGGCAGACTGGGCAAATTCTGCTAAGTCCAGGTTTACAAACCGGATAGCAGTTAGGACAGCCGTATACATAACAAAGCTGGTCATTTACCTGATTCTGAGCTCTAAAAACCTTGGAATAGATATTTTGGCCCGGCTGTAAAAAACTATCACACACGGGGCACTTT
>JAFNQK010000307.1 GCA_017386165.1 Treponema sp. | reverse complement strand
TTCGGTAAAATACAAATCCTTGAAGTTATTAAAATCCGGATGAGAGCCGTCAAATTCTGTTCCGATAAGGCTGTGGTTTGTGTGATAGATGCGCACATTATCGCTTCCAACGATAGAAATAACGTCTACGTCCGGCAGTGTTTTCACAACGGAATCCATGTATTCAATAAAATCGTTTTGAGGCAAATTCTTTGTAAACGAATACAAGCGGGCAATAAGCGCCGAAGTATCCTGCAAAGTCTGATTAAAGGATTTGTCGCTGGATTTGATATTGATAAAAGTTCCGCCAAAACTCAATAGAACAGTAATCGAAATAATCAAAATAAGATGGGTAGTCTGAATTTCTTTTCGAATTAAGTTTAGATTTCCGCTTCTTTGTTTTTTCACATCTCTATTCTAGCACATTTAAAAGTAAACAAAACCTTTAGAAAGTAAAAAAAATTCCCCGAAAGCGCAAAAAAGATTTTTAAACTTTCAAAAAATTGAAGCCTTTTCGCATTGGAATTAGATTTTATTAAAATTAATTTTTTGGAGTTATAAAAATGGATTTTGCACATCTTTTTGAAGCTGTAATGCTTGTATGTTTTGGTTTTTCATGGCCGCTGAATGTAAGAAAAGCTTACAAGGCCAGAACCGCAAAGGGAACCAGCCTTGCCTTTATCGTTCTGATAATAACAGGCTATATCGCAGGAATTACCGCTAAATTTATTCACCACCAGTACAACTATGTTCTTGTCGTATATTTTTTGAACCTTTTGATAGTTTTTACAAATGTGCTTGTTTACATAAGAAATAAAGCCCTTGATAGAAAAGCCGGTGCTACAAAAACACTTAAGATGACTGTAAAAAACATAAAGTCCCGCCCGAATCAGAACGAAAACTCCCTCCGCATTTCGGCAGAAGAAAATATTGAAACTCGCGATGAAACTCCGGCAGAAGAAAAGAATGCAGTAATTCTTTTGGGAACCGGTACAGACAAGATGATTCCGGTTTCAAATCTTGCAAACGAGTTTTCCTTCAACTTTCCAATCTACAATAAGAGCCGCAACACTTTAAGCATTTCTGCAGCACAAGATTATATCCAGAGCGAAATATCACCTCTTATGCCGGAAGCCTTTATTCTTCATCTTGGTGAAAACGACAAGGAGCTTTTTGCAAAATCTCAGGAAAATTTTGATAATCTGTATCTGTCCCTTATTGAATCGATTAAAAATGGTACAAAAAATACAAGAATCGCAATTGTTTCTGTAAAGAACCCAACAAACGATCCGAGTATCAGTTCAATGAATGCTCATATCAAGGCAATTTCAGAAGCCGAAGCCTGCACCTTCATCAATCTTGAAAACGCAAAACTCTGGAACCCTAATGCCACCAAAGCCGCCAACGATTTTGCCTACAGCATGGGCTTGAACATCCGAAAACCTCTCAAAAATGTAGCCGAAATCCTTTACAGTTATGCCCACAAAGAATTCGAACTTCCAGATACCCAAGTGCAGTTTGCGGGATAAAAAGAACGAATGTCACAATTCCTGATTTTTCTGATGACTTAAATTTGAAAATACCTTATAATTAGAGAGATATTCAGAAACTTTATTTTTGAGGTTATATATTATGTTAATGACATCACAGTTGAAAGTTGGAACAGCTTTCATGTATGAAGGAAATCCACTCATCGTTCAGAAGATGCTTGGTCAGCGTTCAGGTCGTGCTGGTATGGTTACAAACCTCCGCGTGCAGAACCTTGTTACAAAGTCTACAATGGATCTTGGTATTGATGCCGGAGAAAAATTTGACGAAGTAGACCTTGACGCACACACAACAAAACTTTCTTATGTTGACGGCGACACTTATGTATTCATGGACAATGAAACATACGAACAGTTTGAACTTCCAAAAGACAATCTTGGTGACTATGCTGGATACATCACTCCAGAAGATGACCTTGATGTAAAACTTACATTCTACGAAGGTAAACCAGTAGGTATCGAACTCCCAGTTCAGGTTACACGTACAATCACTTACACAGAACCTGGAGTAAAGGGTGATACATCTGGAAAGTCTTTGAAGCCAGCTACACTTGATACAGGAATCGAAGTTCGTGTTCCATTGTTCATCAACGACGGCGAAAGAATCGTAATCGACACTCGCGACGGTTCATTCGTAGAACGCGCAAAGAACTAACCATTCTTTTACTTTTATGGCGGAGCCCGTCTCCGCCTCACGGGGCTGTAGCTCACCTGGCTAGAGCGCTACAATGGCATTGTAGAGGTAGTCGGTTCAAGTCCGATCAGCTCCATTATTTAATTAGGTCGAAAGTGTAAAAGCTTTCGACCTTTTTTTTATTTTGGTGAAAAAATTACAAAGACTTGAACCGGCAGAAAGACACAGTCTTTCTGCACGCCTGGTAGGAGAAGCCTAAAACGACCCTGGCGGCTCGTTTTTTAACGGCTTTCCTATTGACGCGGGTTCAAGTCCGATC
>JAFNQK010000306.1 GCA_017386165.1 Treponema sp. | reverse complement strand
GAGTATAGTGTCGATGAAAATGGATATGCTATAGTTCCTTAATCTATCCTATCTCTGATACAAATCCTTAAGAATATCAACACAGGTCTCAACGCCGAGTTTGCCGCTGTCGAGGGTTATGTGATACTGATTTGCCTGGCCCCACTGCATATCGGTGTAGAACTGAACATAAGAAGCGCGGCGCTTGTCTTTATCTTTTAGATAGCGTTCCGGGTCTACGATGTTTTCTGTTGTTTCTTTTAAGAGGCGCTCGATTCGCACTTTTTTGTCGGCATGAATAAAGACATTGAGGACATCTTTGCGGTTTTTAAGGATGTAATCTGCACAGCGGCCGACGATGACACAAGGTTCTTTTTCGGCAAGCTCAGTGATAAAGTTCTGCTGCATTGCCCAGATTGAATCCTCTAGCGAAGGGCCGTTATAGTAATTACCGGTTGCAAAAAAGGTTTCGATTGCAACTTTATTTCCGTATTCGCCTTTTTCTTCTACAAAGTTTTCGCACAAGCCGCTTTGCTGGGCCACTTTTGTAATGATTTCTCTGTCGTAGCATTTAATACCAAGAGAATCGGCCAGCATCTTTCCAATTTTATTTCCGGAACTTGCAAACTGTCTGCTTATTGTAACAACTCTATAACTCATAAGCGCCTCCTTCTCCTATTAAAACACTTTCTACTTTCTATATTATAAATCACTTTTTAGGTATTTCAAATAAAAAGAATATGATAGAATAAAACTATGAAAAGTATCAAAGAATCAAAAAGAACTATTTTTAATGTATTATTCGTTTTGTTTTCCCTTTTAATCTTTGCTTTGTCTGTATTATTCAGAAATAAGATGAACCAGAATCCCTGGGATGGAACACAATTTGACCTTTCAAAAGTAAACTGGCTGGACAGAACTTTTGCGCATCCATTCAGTCACTCGCTCCACAAGCTGGGCACCCTAACCTGTCTTTTAGACCTTGCCTTAGTTCCCTTTGTTTTTATGCCTCTTCTGGCTCTCAAATCAGAACATAAAATCAAAAACTACTTTTTTCTCGGTTTGACCTATGCAGAAACAGTGGCCCTTACAAAAGGTGGCTACGACTTGCTCAAAGTATCTGTATGCAGAATCCGTCCGTTTATGTATTTTGCAAATCCTTACGAAAAAGCTGTTTTAAGCGGAGACTGGCAGTATTCATGGCCAAGCGGACACACTTCTAATGTTTTCTTGTGCGCCGCAATCATCCTATGCATTACCCTGATTCTCAAGGACAAATCAAAGCTTGCAAAAGCCTGCGTAATCACTGGATATGCAATCGCTGTTATAACTGCATGTCTAAGAGTTTTGAGCGGAAACCACTTTCCAACAGATGTGCTTTCAGGAGCAGTTTTTGGCTCAATGACAGGATTTTTTGTTCCATGGATTAATTATGTATTTGGAAATTACACAGATTTAATCCAGGAAACATCTTTATCAGTGAACGAGAAATAATTCTGTAACAAAAACAATGAGGCAGGACACGCATGCTACCGGCAAAAGTCCTGCTCCAAACCAGGAAATTATGATTCCTACAATGAGGGCTATAATTCCTGCAATTGGCGATTGCGTAGCCTCAATGATAGCAGGAAAAGTCATAGCCGCAAGAGTTACATACGGCACATAAAACAAAAAAGACTTGATAAACTGATTTTTAATAGGCTTTCTAATCAAAACAGAAGGCAAAGCCCTTATCAAAAAAGAAACCCCGCCAGCCAGCAGAATATATATATAAACATTCAGATTATTCATTTTTCACCTCACCACTAGCCTCTGTTGATGCTTCAGAGCCCTCTCTTTCCACAGTTTCTTCATCCTTTACAGGCTTAACGATTGCAGCAACTGCAGCAACTAAAATCGTAATGATAATAACCTTGGTTCCGCCCGAAAGAGTTTTGATATAAGGAATATAATTAAAACTAAAACTTAGTGCAAAGCTTACAAGAACGCTAATGAGCACAACCAGATTCTTTTTGCACTGAGGAACAATGATTGCAATAAACATGCCGTAAAGAGATACGCTCAAAGCTGTTACAATCCGTTTAGGAAGGTATGTTCCGGCAAGAATTCCGAGAGAAGTACCCATAGCCCACAAAGGGATAGAACTGGTCATTGCGCCATAGGCATATTTGTAGTCGATGTAAGAAGGTCGCGCTATATTTATTCCAAAAAGTTCATCTGTAATTCCAAAACAGACAAACAAGCGGTGAAAAATGCTCATCTCTGGATCGAATCTCTGGCTTAATGCACAACTCATCAAAAAGTAACGGGCATTAATAACTAATGTTAAAAGAATTATTTCCACATATCGAACTGACTGCTGAATTGAAGTAAAAAGGGCGTATTCTCCCGCAGAAGCATGATTTAAGATGCTTGCGATAAATCCCTGAACCGGATTGAGCCCGGCTTTTTTTGCAATTATTCCCAGACTAAAAGAAACTGCAAAATACCCAAGACCGATAGGAAGCCCGTCCTTCAAACCTTCTAAATATGTACACTTTTTTATACTCTTTTCCATCACTCGCTGCCTTAAGGTTATAGATTGTATCAGATCGAATGTCGAGACTGTAGAATGCATTTCGACATTCAAGTTAATACACCCTTATAGAGTATCTACAAACTTGGCAAAACTTGCAATACCCTGCTCGGTTTGTTTGTAGACTCCGGCGTCTTTTAATACCTGGAGGAATACCTGACCGATTTCTTCCTGGAGGATGGTGTCGATATTGCTTACATTGATTTCTTTATATTTTGGAAGGAATTCTTTTACCCAGTCTGCGTGAGAAGCAACCCTTTCATCTGCAGCGATATCTTTCTTATTGAGGATGCAGTCCTTGAGAATTTCAATTTCACCTTTTAAGCGGCTTGGCAAAACTGCAAGTCCCATAACTTCGATAAGACCGATGTTTTCCTTTTTGATATGATGAAGGTTTGCATGTGGGTGATAAACGCCGAGAGGATGTTCTTCTGTTGTGATATTGTTGCGCAAAACGAGATCCAGAACGTATTTCTGGCCCTGACGGCTGGCAATCGGAGTAATTGTGTTGTGCTGAGTACCGTTTGTATTACAAAATATATTACATTCCGCGTCAGTATATCCGCGCCATGCTGCAAGAATATGGTCTGCAAGTTTGAGAATTGATTTTTCGTTCTTGCCTGTCAATCGCAAAACGCTCATAGGCCATTTTACGATGCCTACATCAACATCTTTGTAGCCTTTGATTTTGTAGCTTTTGAGGATAGGAGCACGATTCAACGGGAAGGTGTATCTACCGCCCTGAAAGTGCTCGTGAGTAAGAATAGAACCGCCTACAATCGGCAAATCTGCATTTGAACCGATTATGTAATGCGGGAACATTGATACAAAGTCAAAAAGCTTTCGGAAGGTTGTAGGATTGATTGTCATCGGTGTATGTTTTGAATTGAAAACGATACAGTGTTCGTTGTAGTAAACATACGGAGAATACTGCATGCACCAGTCTTCACCGTTCATTGTAATAGGAATAATGCGGTGATTTGAGCGTGCAGGATGATTTACGCGGCCGGCGTAACCTTCATTTTCTACGCACAAAAGACACTTTGGATAGCCAGTCTGCTTTTGATTCTTGGCAGCGGCAATAGCCTTAGGGTCTTTTTCTGGCTTTGAAAGGTTAATTGTAATATCAAGAGGACCAAATTCTGTGTTTGTAACCCATTTAAGGTCCTTTTTGATACGATAGCGTTTAATATAGTTGGAATCGCAGCTTAACTTGTAATAATAGTCAGTTGCTTCTTCCGGGGATTTTTTATATTTCTTCTGGAACTTTTTATTAATGTTGCTTGGACGATCAATAAAAATGTTCATCAGTTTTGCATCAAAGAGGTCACGGTAAGTAACTGTATTTTCTTCTAAGAGGCCTTTTTCTGCAGCCTTATCCAACAGACCTTCGATTATTTCTTCAAAGGTATCCTTATTATCCTGCGTAAAAGCAAGATCTTCTGCTTCTGGAGCATCCATCTTAAAAAGAGCAAGCACCTGATTCTGAGCATACATTCTGTCTTCTGGTTGAATGAGCTGCTCGTTTACGGCATAAGAAACAAGTCGATTAATTAGTTCTGTAGTTGTCTGCATAAAAAACCTCGAAAAATTAAATTACCTTTACACTGCCGCTCTGTCTTACTTTAAGAACATGGCAGCTGTCCTCTCCGAAGATGCCTTCTATATTGTGTTTGTATTCAGATACATACTGATCCTTTACAAACGCTTGAATTGTACCTGCAAAACCGCCTCCGTGTACACGGCAAACTCCCTTGCTTTCCTTTGACCCCTTCTGTGTTTCAAGATACTTCTGGCTGAAAGCGAGAGCAATTGAAACGCTCTGGTTTTCCGGATTTTTAAGAGAATAAATGTTCTGCAAAAACTTGTAGCTGGAGTTTCCGCTAGCTTTTACAAAGTGCAAGAAGCCCGGAAAGTCCTTCTGTTCAAGTTTTTTAACGAGATTCTGGACATTTTCTTCTTC
>JAFNQK010000305.1 GCA_017386165.1 Treponema sp. | reverse complement strand
TGCGTAAAGGATTCCAACGGCACCGTCAGCACCCATTACGGCAATTTCAGAAGTTGGCCATGCGTAAACATAGTCTGCACCAATGTGCTTTGAACACATAGCGATGTAAGCTCCACCGTATGCTTTGCGGGTAATTACAGTTACCTTTGGAACAGTCGATTCTGAGTAAGCGTAAATTACCTTTGCACCGTGGCGGATGATACCCTTCTGTTCTTCCTGTGGTCCTGGGATGAATCCTGGAACATCTACAAAAGTAAGAAGTGGAATATTGTATGCGTCGCAGTAGCGAACGTGGCGTGCAATCTTGTCTGATGCATCGCAGTCAAGAACACCACCCATTCCGGCAGGGTTGTTTGCTACGATACCAACAGAACGGCCTTCGATTTTCGCAAAACCTGTTACACAGTTGATTGCAAATTCTGCGCTTGTTTCAAAGAAGCTGTCATCGTCAGTTACATCGTTGATTACATCGCGGATATCGTATCCCTGGCGTGTATTTTCAGGAAGAATCTTTGCAATGTGCTTAGTCTTTCGGCCTTCGTCAAAGTGGAATTTAGCAGCCTGAACAAGTTCATCACCATAGTAGTGTGGAATATAGTCAAGCAATGCGCGAACTTTGTCAAAACATTCTGGTTCTGAAATGCAGCGGAAGTGTGCTACACCAGATTTTTTAGAGTGAATTGAAGCTCCCCCAAGGTCTTCTGCAGAAATGTCCATGAACATTACAGACTTAACTACTTTTGGACCAGTGATAAAGAGCTGGCTAACCTTGTCTACGGCAAAAATAAAGTCTGTGATTCCAGGTGAATAAACGGCACCACCGGCACAAGGTCCTGCGATAATAGAAATCTGAGGGACTGAACCAGAAGCACGAACGTTCTGATAGAAAAGGTCACCGTAACCGCAGAGAGCGTCTACACCTTCCTGAATGCGGGCTCCACCCGAGTCGTTGATTCCGATAACAGGGCAGCGTGCCTGAATTGCTTTATCGATAAGTTCGGCGATTTTCTTTCCGTGCATAAGACCAAGAGAACCACCCTGAACTGTAAAGTCCTGAGCATATACGGCAACTTTACGGCCGTTGATTGTACCAAATCCAGTGATTACACCGTCGTATGGAATATCTTTCTTTTCCATTCCGAAGCTAGTACAGTTGTGGCGAACACCCTGATAAATTTCCATAAATGAATCTTTATCCAAAAGGTTGTTTATGCGTTCAATAGCATGCCACTTTCCTTTTTCATGTTGCTTTTCAACATTGTAATTCATTTAGATTCCTCCAGCGGTAATCTATATTTTTCAATTTCAATGATAATCTTATACAAAATAAGATTATATGTCAATGTGACATAAAAAAGGATAATGTCAGTTATAAATTTTAAAGTGGTTTTTGCCGTTCTGTTTTACCTGATAAAGAGCCTCGTCTGCTTTTCTGAACAGCTCTTCATAAGTAGTGCTTTGCTCTGGATAAAGCGCAATACCAATGCTGGAGGTCACTTGTATTGTGTTTTTTTCGTCAGAGTAATATTCGTTTATCATTGTGCAAACGGTCTGTGCCTTTTCTTTAATGATTCTGTCAACAGTCTCTTTGTTGAGAGCTCCGTTGAGTCTCAAAAGAACGCAGAATTCGTCGCCTCCGAAACGGCTGATTAAATCTTTTTCTGAGAAAATCAAGGAAAGCTTGTTTGCGGCATCTTTTATAGCCTGGTCACCGATTAAGTGCCCAAGGGTGTCATTTACCAGCTTAAAATTATCCAGGTCGATTACAAAAAGTGCACAAACATTGTTTTCTGCTTCCTGCTGGAAGAATTTCTTTGCATGATATTCCATTGCAGATTTGTTTAAGAGGGTAGTGAGTTTGTCCCTTTCTGCCATGGATTTAAGTTCTTGCTCGTGCATTACCTGTGCATTTACATTGATGATGGAGCCGATAAACTTTTCTACTTCTCCATTAGGTTTGCAGACTGTAGTTCCTGTCATACGAACCCAGATGTATTCTTCATTATAGTTCTTGTAGCGGAACTCAGAAGAAAAGTCTTCTAGATGCTGAACAAGAGAATCTTTTAAATGTTCAAAAAAGCTGATGTCATCCGGATGGATGCGCTTGTAGTATTCGGCACGGACATATTGAATAGTAAAATTCTTGCGCTCACCACCAAGGATGAATTTTAAATCCCCGGAGAAGTCCACAGTTCCTTTTGCGATGTCGTATTCAAAAATCAGGGACTGTGTCTGAGTATTTGCAATGATAAGTCGTTCATTGTCTTTTTCTATTGTATAGTTTGTTTTATATAGAACATAAACCGCAAGAATGAAAATCAAAATCGTAATTGCAATGATAAAGAGAATTACAAAAACAGGTGTTTCAATGGCAGAACGCTGGGCCTTAATATAAGAAAATGGAACGACTGAAACGATATACCAGTCATTTATATTCAACGGCTCGTAGGCAAGCATTCTTGTTCCTTCTGCGCCGTTAAAAAATACATAGCTTTTATTGTTCTTTATGATGTCGGTTTTGATTTTTTGAATCTGATTCTTCTGTTTTTGAGTATTGTTCTGTATATATGTATAAAAATTAACATTGTACAGGTTTTTCTTCTTGTTGCTGTTACAGAGAATTATGTTTCCATCTCTTGTTATCAAATAAGAATAACTCTGGCCGTCAAAGATAGAAACGTTGAACAGATTTTTTAATACATTATAGGAAAGAGTTCCCAGGAGAACTGCATCGGTTTTGTTTCCGTTTTCGATAGGGTAGGAAAGTGTGAGGATTGGTTCAAGATTTTCATCCAGTTCGATTTTGTTTGAAATCTGCTTTTGGGCGCTTAAAATCGTATCCTTAAAATAATCTTTGTTAAAAACATTTGGAAGGCTCTGTCCGGTATAGTCTGTACAGGCGCCGTCTTTGTTTGCGATAGAAATAGTTTTAAATTCGCCGATTCCTTTGGTTCTGGTAATTGTTCTTTTAAGACTGTCAGGATTTGAAGTATCGGTGTCGTTAAAATATCTTGACTGCGCTTCTAGCATGTCAAAAAGGTCATTGAACTTTGCCTGAACCGACTGTTTGTATAGTTCCTGTACTTCACCAATATTCTGGGTCGTGATTTTTTGAATTCTATTTACAACACTTGAATGGAAAACAATCAGCGCTGTAGAAATTAATGCGACTATAATAAATAGAAAGAATCCAAGGATAAACCCTCTAAAAGCTTTGAATTGTTTCATGTTTTTATTCTACAAGACAAATTGGCTGTCGTCAAAAATATTTTACTTTGTAAAACATGTGTCGTATAATTATTCTCATGAAAGGAATAATTAGTAATACTTTTAGAAAAATTTCTCTTGTGTTTACTTTTGTTGTGATTGCGATTGTAATTTCTGGGTGCTCAAAAAAGAACGAAAACACCAGATCTATAAGAATTGCAATTCAGCCTTCTGCAGCTTTTATTCCATTATATGCTGTGCGTTATTCTGGAGAACTCGAAAATGTTCTTGCAAAAGACAAAGTCGATGTTGTCTGGCAGGATTTTGAATCGGGCCCTCCAATGAACGAATCTCTCGAAGCAGATTTGACTGACATTGGTGTAATTGGAGATGTTCCGACTGTTTTATCTCTTTCTAGTTCCACAAAAATGAAACTGGTTGGTGTTCCTGCCCGTGGTCCGGACGCTTATGCTGTACTTGCTTCTGTTAAAAGCGGAATTAAGACTTTTGCAGAATTAAAAGGAAAAAGAGTTGCCACAGTTTTTGGTTCAACCGGTCATAATTTTACCAAGAAGCTTCTTGAAAAAAATCATTTGAAGTTTTCTGATATTGAATTTTTGAACATAACTGCCGGCTCTGCAGAAGAAGTTCTTACTAATTCTGTTGCCGATGCCGTTGTTATCTGGGAACCAAATGTAACCCGTCTTGTTGATAAGGGAGTTGCCCGTATTGTTGCTCAGGGAAGTGAAACAAACCTCCGAGGAACAAATGGATTTGTAGTTCGAGAAGAATATCTTACAGAAAACGAAGACTGCATTAAAACTTTACTTGAAGAATACAATAAACAGGCTGAAAATCTTGATTCTCTTAAGCCTGAAATCAAGGAAAAAATTGCTGCTGACTTAAAGATTACCCCTGATCAGCTTTCTAAAATCATCAAAAAGTATGATTTTGATTATAAGGTAACCCCAGAGGATGTTTCGAGTCTGCAGGATACTGTGTCATTTCTTGTGAGTATTAAAAATCTGAGCCGTGAATATCGCGTAGACGATTTTGTGCTGAACGGGTTGTAAAATAAACTGTCATTGAGCGGTCCCTGAGCTTGTCGAAGGGCCTGGCGAAATGATACAGCGGTGGTTTCGATACGACCTTGGTCTACTCAACCACCGCTGTTTTTTTGTCTATTTGCTATTAGCCTTTAACTACAAAGTTTACGAGCTTGTCTTTTACGACAACGCACTTAACTATTTCTTTACCGTCAAGGAACTTTTTAGCATCTGGGTTAGCCTGAGCTGCGGCCTTGAGTTCTTCGTCGCTTGTGCCAGGGGCTGCCTGGAACTTGCCGCGGAGTTTGCCGTTTACCATAACAACGATAGTTTTTTCTGAATCAACTGTCCATGCTTCATTTGCTTTTGGCCACTGAACGTAGGCGATTGAGTCCTTGTTGCCAAGTTTTTCCCAGAGTTCTTCACCAAGGTGAGGAGCGTATGGAGAAAGTACCTTTACAAAGTCTGACCAGATTGCAGTTGGAATTGTTTCCAGCTTTGAAAGTTCGTTCATGAAAATCATCATCTGGCTGATAGCAGTGTTAAAGTTCAAAGTTGCGGTATCTTCTGTTACCTTTTTGATTGTCTGGGCAAATACCTTGCGTGCCGACTTAAGCTTGTCGTCAAGGTCGCCGTTCAAATCAATGTCTGCCATCGGCTTTTCACTGATTGACCATACTTTTTCAAGGAAGCGGTGAATACCAACGATTCCCTGTGTTGACCAAGGTTTACTCATTGTTAAAGGTCCCATGAACATTTCGTACATGCGCACAGAATCTGCACCGTATGCCTTGATTTCGTCATCAGGATTTACAACGTTTTTGAGGGACTTACTCATTTTTGCAACAATCTGTTCAAGTTTTTCGTTTGTTGCTTTTTCATAGTAGTTACCATCATCCCGCTGTTCAACTTCGTCTACAGGAACAAGAGTCTTATTCTTTCTCTGGAAAGCGAAAGAAGTAATCATTCCCTGGTTTACAAGGCGCTGGAAAGGTTCTTTTGTAGAAACTACTCCAAGGTCAAACAATACTTTGTGCCAGAAACGGGCATAGAGAAGGTGAAGAACAGCGTGTTCAGCACCACCGATGTAAAGGTCTACCGGCATCCAGTATTTTTCTGCCTTTTCTGAACAGAACTGTTTTTCGTTCTTTGGATCAAGATAACGAAGGTAATACCAGCAGCTTCCACCCCACTGAGGCATTGTGTTTGTTTCACGCTTTGCAGGCTTTCCGCACTTAGGACACTTGCAGTTTACCCAGCTGTCGATTGCTGCAAGAGGGCTTTCACCTGTTCCTGTAGGCTGATAGCTTTTTACTTCAGGGAGTTTTAATGGAAGTTCTTCTTCCGGAACTGGAACTGTACCACAGTCAGGGCAGTGTAC
>JAFNQK010000304.1 GCA_017386165.1 Treponema sp. | reverse complement strand
ATGCTGCCTTCGCTGGCACCTGCCCCAACAATTGTATGAAGTTCATCAATAAAGAGAATTATTTCCCCTTCACTCTTGGTAACTTCTGTTATGACGGCTTTAAGGCGCTCTTCAAATTCCCCGCGGAATTTTGCACCTGCAACCAAACTTCCCATATCCAGGGACAAAAGCCGCTTATTCTTTAAGCTTTCAGGAACATCTCCCCCGGCAATACGGCGGGCAAGTCCTTCTACAATGGCAGTCTTTCCAACACCAGGTTCACCAATCAGAACAGGATTATTTTTAGTTCGACGGCAGAGAACCTGCATAACACGACGGATTTCTTCATCTCGGCCGATAACAGGGTCAATTTTGTCCTGACGGGCACGACTGGTTAAATCCGTACAATATTTCTGAAGGCTCTGCATTTTGCTTTCTGGGTCCTGACTGTCGATGGTTTGATTTCCACGGACAGTTTTTAAGGCTTCTAGAACAGAGTTATAAGTAATGCCGTTACGTTTTAAAAGGTCAGCAACTCTTCCATCTGATTTTGTCATAGAAAGTAAAAGATGTTCGCAGGAAAGATACTGGTCCTTCAGCTTGGACATTTCATTTTCTGCCTTAGCAAGTACTTTTTCGGCCTCGCTGCTAAGGTGCATCTGTGTATTTCCAGTGACACAAGGATATGAAGAAAGAAGAGATTGTACTTCTGATTTTAATTTTGACGGTTCAACACCAATGCGCTCAACGATAGGAGGAACAATTCCGTCTTTCTGGTCTAAAAGCGCAAACAAAAGATGTTCAAGCCCAATTTCCGAGTGGTCGTTTTTTTGGGCAAGGGCGCTTGCATTCTGAAGGGCGTCCTGCATCTTTATAGTAAAATGTTCGTAATCCATAGATTGCCCCCTTGAATTTTCTTTATCTATTTTGAAATTACTAAAAAAAATTCAAATCGGCAATAAAAAAAAGCAGACTGTAATGCATCTAACATTTACAAGTCCGCCTTTCGATATCATAAAAAGTTTTAGTTTTCCGGAAGTTCCAGCTGTCCAAACTCGCAGAAACAAGTCTGAATCTCAGCGTGTTCTATAAGTTCAAGATTCTTTTTGATTCGTTTGTACAATCGGATTTCTCCGGTTCCGTTTCCGCCTGTAAGCTGCTTTAAAACCTTTCGCTCTCCTTCTGGGAGTTCAAGGCTTCTTACAAACATCAGCTTTGCAAGACAGAAAACATCAACATCTACAACATAATTTTTGTCGTTGGTACTGATTGTCCAGTGAAGTTTTTCTGAACCATCATTTTCCGGCATCTGAGAAAAATCATTTACGCATTGATAAGAATTTTTAGGCTTGCTTGCGCTAAAGGCAACTTTTAATCCCTCAAGATTCACCAACACATTTACCCTGTCTTCAAACAAACCTGTTACAGAGAAAGAGGATTCCGAAAGGAATTTTCCGCTGATCTGGCTTGTCAAATTAGAAGAAGAAAGATGTATCCAAGATTCCGGATAAGTCTTTCCATAAAAGCGGTCTATGTAACCGCAGGATTTTCTAGGCTGAATAGAATATTCTTTTCCATCAAGAGTGATATTTCCTGCAAAAACAGTACGGATTCCAGTTGCATACCAGGAATTATTCTTACCTTCGTAGCCTTCTTCAAAGAAATCCTTGACTTCGTAGCGCAATTCCCAGCTTATGATACCGGAATCACAAAGGTATTCAGGATGTTCGTGAGCCTCGGATGGAGAGAAATCCATTCTTCCCGAAATTTTCTCTTCTGTAAAAATACAGTTTCCTGCTTCAATGGCAAAATTCTTTGTATCTACACGAACCTGTCTGATAGGAAAATAATCACAAATCTGTTTTGCGCCGGCACCTAACACACCAGCACGGATAACAACATATGAAGGAGTTAAAATTGATTCGCTTTGTAATTTCTGAGCTGAAAGCGTTCCAGCAAGAACGTTCTGAAGGTCGTCCTCAGAAACTTTAACGCGAGGTTTAAAACCTAAAATTGCTTCTGTAGGAGAAAGCCAGGGATTTAGCATTGACAACTCAACAAAGAACTTTCGTTCCTGGCCGGTGCCATTTTCTACAGCATTAAAAACATAGCGCCAGGTGTTTACTCCACTCTTTTTCTGAGCACCTGATAACTGATAGCGGAACACTTTGGCGCATTTTTTTGAAACACTCATTCTTAAAAATCCCCTCTAAAAATAGAAATCCCTATACAATCTTCGGCAAAATGATAGGGATTCTTAAGAACAAATTATTTGAACAGCTTAGCTATCTTTTTAGAAACATCTTTTGATTCTTCAGGGAAGTTTTCGTCAAGATATTCAAAACACTGTACAGCTGCTCTCTGTGCATGTTCATACCAGATGGTATACAATTCGGATTTGATATCGTCTCCAGGATACGGAGCACCCTGAACATCAGAAACTAGTTGTCGTAACATTTCTATACACTGTTTTGTTTTCTTATCCATATATTCACCTCAAGCAAACAGTACAAATTACAATTTATTATAAAGGTAATTCTATAATAACGCCAGTATTTTTTTGACTTTTATCACATATGACAACAGTCCGTTTAGTACCGGCGCTTGCATACAATCTTGAAGAAGCCTCTTTAATTTCTTCCTGGGTTGCATTCAAAATATTTTTAATTTTTTCTACCCTATCCGAGTGACTGACACAGGAAAGAGTTCTGTTAAAGCCAATATTTCCTCTGCTGAATGGAGAATTTGGCTGAACTTCGTCCCCGTAAGTACCGGTAATCAGACGTTTTAATTCTTCTTTATCCAGAGGAGTATTCTGCCCCTCCTGCAGAGTCTCGTCAAAGACCTGAACGCTGCGCCATGGATTAGGGTCCCTGAAGGTTGCAAAAGTAAAAAGCCCCGGCATATTTGCAGAAGAAGCATAGGCTCCGTAAGCGCCGCCCTTGGTACGGATTTTTTCCCAGAGAGTGGCACAGCTGAGCCAGTGAGCAAAAATCAAATCCTTGGAATTTTCTTTTTGCCCAAAAATTGTTCCTTCGTAACAGCTGGAAGCATAGCCTACCTGACTTGAAGCAGTAAAAGTTTCTACAGAAGGCAATTCTTTTTCTTCTCCAAGAAGCAGAAGTTTGTTAAAGTCTTCTTCATTCTGAGGAACTTTTGGCTTTAAGGCTTTTAACTTAAGATTTTTAGCAAGTTTTTCTACCTTTTCAAGGGCCTTTGGCATGGTCTCGGCATCAGTTGTAATGTGGAAAACCGCCCCCCCGTCAAACAGCTTAGAAACATAGCCTTCAAAACGGTCTGCAAGAGACTGCACATTCATTTTGCTGATGTTATTCAGGGCAAAAAGCTGGGTTATACCGCGCCAGATTTCGTCAACTGCGCAGGTGTGATTCTTGTAGGCCTGTACACGTTTTGCAGCATATCTGTTACCACGAGGGAGAATGCCTGATTTAATTGCAGAATTTGCTTCTGCAATGAGAGTCTTTAAGTGCTTAGTATCCTTAAAATCGTAGGTTGAAACGCATTCTCCAAAGAGGTCGGCACCTTCGTCCAGAGTTTCGCTCAAGGAACGCAAAAAGAAAATAACCCAGTCGCGGTTTGTACAGTTAAACTTGCTGAGAGAATTCATACATTTACGGCTTTCTGGAGTATCAACAGTCTGACTTGTTACCAGACGACAGGTAATTCCGCCGGTTTTTAGGGCTGTAAGAGAAGCACATTCGCTCCAGTCTTTGCCGTTCCAGCCGAGATTAGACACACAATAAGAATATAATGGAAGATA
This sequence comes from Treponema sp., assembly GCA_017386165.1. Lineage (GTDB taxonomy): Bacteria > Spirochaetota > Spirochaetia > Treponematales > Treponemataceae > Treponema_D. The sequence continues at coordinate 8,517 of JAFNQK010000304.1, read as the reverse complement.
AGGATATTCTTCTGCCTTGAGAGTATCGGCCGCAAGACACAATTCCAGATAAACGATGCCGTTTGTATTTTCTGTGTTTGTAAAGACAGGAATTTCCTCATCATCAACTTTAATAGTCTTGATTTCTGTCTTAATTTCATCGATATCTTCCGGCAAATCAGACAATTCGAGAGTCGGAATGCAGGAAGTTTCTTCTACAGTTTCATGATGCTCCTGATAAGCGTGCATCAAATCAAGGTCATCCTTAATGCTTTTTTCGGAAACAGACTTTTTAAGCTGTGAAACAAGCTTCTTTTCGTTCTTGTTTCTTTCTTTTAAGAATTTTTTAGAAGGAACTACTGAGACATAGGTCTTGCTATGATTATCGAGAAGGAACTTATGAATCAGTTTTTCTACATAATTTGGATCAGCCTTGAGATTTTTACGAACTTCTTCAAGAGCTGCTCTAAAATAAAGCATTTCGGCAGGTTTGCGGCCGTAGTTCCAGCCGTTCAAAGCCCTTTCAAGGAGAGTCAAACTGAACGGACCGCCGGAACGCACAACTTCGCGGTTAGAAAGCTCTGCTGACATAAGGGCTGATTCCACATCCCGCTTATCGATACCCTTTTCTGCAAGGTTCTGCAAGGTCTGTTCAATTAATTTATAAACTTTCTTTTTATTACAAGGCTTTACCCCGTGCAAACCAAAAGAAATTGAGAAGGAACGGGTTTCGTTTGAGCAGCCGGTAAGAGGCGCAAGATCATCACCGAGATTTGATTCAATTAAAACCTTGGTCAAAGGAGAACCATCGTGACCGGTAAGGACTTCCGACAAAAAGCATGCTTCCATATAAGACTGAAGGTCCCGGGTCTGACCGCAAAGCCAGTTAATTGTCACAGTAGCACCAGTTGCACCAGAATCAGGGGCAATTTTTTCTACAAATCGAGGTTTGGTATACACCTTTGGAGTTTCAATCTGAACAAATTCTTCAGGAACAAATGGATAAATAGAATGTGCCTCAGGAACTGCAAACTTATTTTCAAGTCGGTCTAAAAAATGCTCCTGCAAAAAATCCAGCTGTTCTTCTGTAGGAATATTACCATACAAAAATACAAGACAGTTATCCGGGCGGTAATATTTTTTATGAAAGGCCTTAAACTGTTCATATGTAAACTCAGGAATTACAGCCGGATCTCCACCTGAGTCGTATGCATAATTTGTCTCTGGCAATAAAGAAGAAAACTGAATATCGGTTGCGACAGATTCAAATGAAGAATAATTTCCCTTCATTTCATTGTAAACAACACCCTGAATGGAGTACTCCCCTTTTTCGTCGATTTCTACGCGGTGAGCTTCCTGCAAAAAGGCTTCTTTTTTTAATAAAGGAAAGAAAACTGCATCGCCGTAAACATCCATGAGATTAAAATAATCGGATTTAATCATTGAACTTGCAGGGTAAACTGTCTTATCAAAATAAGTGAGAGCATTCAAAAAGGTGTTTACACTCTGGTTCATCATGTTGGTAAAAGGTTCTTTTAACGGGAACTTTTCAGAGCCACAGAAAACAGAATGCTCTGTAATATGAGCAGCCCCTGTAGAATCCTTAACCGGAGTTCTGAATGCAAAAGCAAAAAGATTTTCCTGGTCATCGTTCAAAAGATGAAAAACTTCTAGTCCTGTTTTTTTATGTCGCAGATATATCCCCTGAGAAGCACAATCAGGAATCTGGTGCTCAGAAATTACTTCAAACCCTTTATATTCTTTTTGCATTTATACATACACCTCGTCATTTCTTCCTTTGATTATCAGCTTGCCGTCTTCAAATGCCCGTCGCATTACGCTAAAGAATGAACTGGTAATTCTCTCACAATCACTTCTTTTATATGGTGCGTTGATATTCTGTTCTTCTCTAACAGCGGCACGGCGGCCTGCACTTATACAACTCAGGATTTTTTCTACAAAATCATCAGGTTTTGAAGTTATGAGCATTGCGATTGCGCTGTCGTCCATTTCTCGGAGCTGTTCCTGAATAAATCTGTCGTCCGCATTTACAACATCTTCGATTGTAAACAATCTCGAACGCAAATCCTGACCAAGTTCAGGGTCGTCCTCTGCAAGATTTTTAAGAATATCATTTTCTGCGCTTGGAGTCATCTTTTTAAGGATTTCTGCAAGTGCGTTTCGTCCGTCGATGTTTTCTGCTTTTTCTGTAGTCTGAGCAAGAGACTTTTCATGCATTGCCTGATCAACCCGTCTCAAAACTTCAGGATTTACAGGTTCCATTTTGGCAAGACGCTTTACAACTTCTTTCTTGGCTTCCGGTTCCATAAGGTTTATTACGCTGGCAGCCTTTTTTGGTTCAAGATGAGAAAGAACCAGAGCACGAATCTGTTCGCTTTCATCGTTCAAGAGATAAAAAACTCGTTCAGTGTCCGCATCATTTAAGTATTCAAAAGGCTTGGTTCCTGCAAAGGCAGCTGTTTTGTTCAACAATTCTTCGGCTTTTTCAGGGCCATAGGCTTTTTCAAGAATAGTGCGAGCAGTTTCTTTACCGCCGGATTCCCGGGAGCGTTCCAAAAGGCCTTTAAATTCTGCAAGAATTACTTCGGCTTCTTCTGGTTCAACACTTCTGATTGATGCAATTTCCGGAATGATTTTTTCAGTCTGCTCCTGACTCAAGTGAGGGAGAATTTTTGCCGCTTCATCCACACCAATAATGAGGAGAAACTTTGCAACCCGGCGATAAACCGAATCCTTTCCGTCGCTTTCTTTCTGACTTACAGGAACCTTAATCAATCCGCCTGATTTTAGATAATCAGTTGTCTGAGTCTCAAGGATTTTACCGACCTGTTTGTTTACATCTTTAAATAGAGGCTTTTCTTGAGACTGTTCTTGAGCCTGGTACGGGCGCTGGTCGGTATTCAGTCCGATTTTTTCAAACTTTTCAACCTTTTCAACGCTATCGGTCTTTTCAATCTTCTGAATTCTCGGAGGAACAAAAGCCTTTACATTCTGCGGCTTTTGAGGTTTTTGCGGTTCTGATTTTGCACCTGCGTTTTTATAGGCATTTGCCCTCATGTCATTTAAATTCATAAAAGTCCCTCTTAAAACCTAATCTCAGACTCTTCTTCTGGAGCAATTACACAGAACCACTGTTCTTCTGAACTAAGCCAGTATTTTTCAAAAACTCTCTCAATATCCTGAACCGAAACATTCTTTACAGCCGCAGTAATTTTTTCACTGGCTGTAATATCATCAAACTGTAAAATGCCCCCGCACATTCTCGAGGCCTGACCGCCAACCGTTGCCTGACTGGAATACTTTCTGTTTATATAGGTATTTTTATAGCCGTGCATGGAATTATCAAGAGAATCAAAAATGTATTCTCCGTTTTTATCCCGGCCGGAAATTGTCTTGCCCTGTGACATAATGTCCCGTGCCTCTTTAAGGGCCTTATTAAAATCCTTTAAATTGCTTGTGCGGTATAAATATTCTGCCCCAAAAGGAGCGTCAGATCTAACCACAAAAGTTGAAGGCGTATAACAAATACCATTTTTTTCGCGGACAACATTGTATAAAATATTAGAATAAATATTCTCGATTAAAAGAGCGGCTGCATAATCTTCATTATGAATATCAGGAGAAGTAAAACACCTCAAAAGATATCCGCTGTTCTTGGCATCAGGATTTACAAGAACCACAGGTTTGCCGTTGATTTTGACAGGAGGGATTTTCTCTTCTTTAATTTCATAATTCTGAGGCTTAATCTTTCCAAATGCAGAATTTAGCTTTGCAACAAGCTCCTTTGAATCAAATGCCCCGCAGGCAACAATACTAATTCGTCTGCTGTCTAGAATTTTAGCATGAAGTTTTTTTAGTTCATCAATCGTAATATTCTGAATCGAATCCGGTGTCACAGATGAAGAAACAGCATAAGGATGTTCGCTATAAATCATCTGATTTGCATAATAAAAAAGCATATTATCAGGGTCATTCAAGGTATACTGAACCTCCTGATTATAATCCTGAATCAAAAGGTCATATTCTTTTGCCCCAAATGCAGGATTATTAAAACCGTCTGCAAAGCGGTCAAAGGTTTCATCAAAATATTTATTGAGACAAGTGATAGAAAGTGTTGAACCATATCTGCTTGTACTTGATGAAAAAGACCCTTGTTTTTTATAGAAGAAACTCTGAATGTTCTGATAAGGATAGAACTTTGAACCTTTTGTCATCATTGTAAAAAGAGCCTTTTCCAGCCCCGACTGATCAGGAGTCAAATATCGGACTCCCCCTTTTACAACAATGTTTACAGAACAAACCTTGGAATTCTTAAGATTTTTTATATATACAGGAATATTGTTATCAAGCTTTAGGATTTCAACAGAACTTGCGTTATTTGAATTTGAAAAAACACAACAGAGAAAAAATAATGAAAACAAACTAAAAATCAAACTCTTCTTTTTCATGCATTATCTCCAGAAGGATTATTCAAATAATTCAAAACCATTTTTTTCAAAATCAGCTTTGCACTTTTCGTATACAAGGGGATTTACCCATACACAAATAAGCGGTGCCTTGTTATAAAAATATTTCTGATTAAACTCGGCCATATTTTCAACAGTTACCGACTTAAGATTCTTTACATAATCGTAATAATAGTTTTCGTCTGCACTAATCCACCAGAATCTGAGAGTCGAAAGAATACCGGTTGCAGTCTGAGCACCCCATTCATTCTGATCTTCAAAAATTGTACAAACTTCTTCAAGTTCTTTCTGACTGGTTGCCTGTACAGAACGGTCTATCAATTGAGGAAGTTCTTTTTCAAGTTCAAAAGAGCGTTCGCAAAGTCCGCTCGCAGGATTCTGCACGATAAAACTAAATCTATAAAGTCCGCAAGTCTTTCGGGTGTAATAAGCGGCACCTACATAATCCGGAGAAGGAACAAACAAAAGAGGATTCTGTACAAGACTAGTCTTAAAAAGCCCTTCAGGATTTGCCATAAGATAGCCTAAAATATCTGCTGTATAAGTATCTTTTTCATCAAAATAGCAGTCCGGTCCGCGGTAAATAACTTCTATCTGCGCAATCTGTTCACTGATTTTGTCATAAGGCAAAACCTTATAAACAGGAGAAGAAACCGGTTCCTTTGTAAAGCGGAATGGAGCAGGAACAGTTTTTCCCTTTTTCCAAGAGCCATAAATCTTTTGAACCATGGCATAAACTTCATCCGGATTTACATCCCCGCCCACAAAAAGCGCCGCATTATTCGGAATATAAAACTGCTTTTGAATCTGCTTAAGCTGTTCAACGGTGGCATTCTGAACTACATCAAGGCTTCCGCTGGAAGAAAGCTTATAAGGCGCCTCGCTGAACATAAGTTCATTCTGCCTGGTGTAGTAAACTCGTCCCTTATTGGCAAAATTAGCCTGAATTTCAGAGAGGACAACCTTTTTTTCGTTTTCAAGTTCGGTCTTATCAAGTTTTGGGGTACGAATAGCCGCATTCCAGAACTCAAGGCCCTGCTTTGTCATCTCAGAAGGAACTGTAAAATAGTAATTAACGCACTCAACATCGGTGGTTCCGTTCCATTCAGCAACTCCCATGTCATTTAAGGCACTGGTTACGCTTGCCGCATCCTTATACAAGGAATTTCCCTTAAACATCATGTGTTCATACAAATGAAAAAGACCGCTTGTTTCTTTTTCCTGAGTATAAGCACCGCATCTAACGGCAATTTCGATATAAGTTAGAGGAACAGAATGATTTTCCGCAACAAAAAGAGAAAGCCCGTTCTTCAATTTATAGCTGTAAAGAGATGGAACCGGAGTAGATTCCGAAAAAGAATATACTCCTGCACAAATAAACAATAATAAACTCAAAAAGATTTTTTTCATAAACACTTATGCCTTGAAAGAATCAACTCCAGTCAAATCAATTGTAGCAAACAAATCTTCTACAGTTTCGCGGCGGCGGATTTCTTTAAATGTTCCGTCTTCACGCATAAGGATTTCTCCTGCACGGAGTTTACCGTTGTAGTTAAATCCCATTGCACGGCCGTGAGCACCTGCATCATGAACGATTACAAGGTCACCCATATCGATTTTTGGAAGAGGGCGCTGAACGGCAAATTTATCGCAGTTTTCGCAGAGACTTCCGACTACATCGTATACTTCTGTCTTTGGAGCATCTTCTTTTCCGCTGACTGTAACTTCGTGATAAGCCCCGTACATTCCAGGGCGCATAAGGTCAGCCATGCAGCTGTCGAGAGCAATATAATCGCGGTAAATGTGCTTTTCGTGAATTGCAGTAGAAACAAGCCATCCGTAAGGTCCAGTAATTGGTCGTCCGCATTCCCAGTAAATACCGAGAGGATCAAGCCCTGCAGGAACAATAATCTGGTCGTAAAGTGCACGAATCTTCTGGGCAACTTCGTTGTAATCAACCTTTTTCTGATCAGGCTTATATGGAATACCAAGACCACCGCCAAGGTCAGTAAACTCGATTCTTACGCCAACTTTTTCTTTAAGTTCAACGCAGAGTTCAAAAAGAATTTTTGCAGTTTCTGCAAAGGAATCAGGATTAAGCTCGTTTGAAGCAACCATTGTGTGGAGACCAAAATGCTTTACCCCTTCTTTTTTACAGATTGCGTACGCTTCAAGAATCTGTTCCCGGGTAAGACCGGACTTAGCTTCTTCTGGCTTTCCGATAATTGTGTTTACACCACCCTGCTTTAATGAACCAGGATTATAGCGGAAGCAGATTGTTTCCGGCAATTTTCCACCAAGGGCGTTCTTTAAATATTCGATGTGTGTAATATCGTCAAGGTTGATGATGTTTCCCTGTTTATAAGCAAGCTGATATTCAGAAGCAGGAGTTTCGTTACTTGTAAAAATAACATGGTCTGCTTTGATACCGCTCATTTCGCTGAGCATAAGTTCCGGTGCACTAGAACAGTCAGCACCGCAGCCTTCGCTTGCAAGAATTTTTAGGATATATGGATTAGGACAAGCCTTTACAGCAAAATGTTCTCTAAAGACAGGAAAAATACTAAAAGCTTTTGTAAATTCACGCATATTCTTGCGGATTGCTTTTTCATCATACAAATAAAAAGGTGTTGGAAACTTTTTTACAAGTTCCTTAAGTTCTGCATTGTTCAATGGAAAATACTTAGACATAAATAACCTCGCTAAAACCATAAATTTTTTATTAAGAATTAGCAAGATACGAAACTTAGCATATGAAACTTAGCAAAAAGCCCTTCGAGGAGATTCTCCTGAATCGCCAATTTGACGGCACTTTCAAAGGGCTTTTGATTTATGCATTTAATACACCTTTATTTTGTAGTTCTTGTATCTGTTCAATTGATAAATTTGTAACCTCGGAGATTTGTTCCAGAGAGAGTATTTTCATTTTTAATAACTTTTCCGCATCTTCAAGTTTTCCTTTTAAAATACCATCTTCCACGCCGTCTTCGTACCAGGTTTTGTTGTTAAAGTCTTCGTCGTATTCAGTTAGGATCATATCAAGTACCTCCGCGCGGTATTTTTTGAAGAGGCCTTCGAGAAGATTTTGATTTATTGCCCAGTCGACGGCTTTTTCAAAGGCTTCCTGTTTGTGGGTGCCGGAAAATAGGTTTTCGCGGGTTTTGGCCACAAAACTGATATAATCATACAACGGTTTGCAATTTTTTTGAAGTTCTTTGTTGTGGTCGCGGTTTATGTTGATGGCGGTTGCGGTCCATTCAAAATCTCCCGGCTCAGGATTCTTTTTAAATGAATCTGATAGGCGCATTTTCCAAGTTTCTTGAGCTTCTTTGAGGCCGTTATAAAATACGACATATTTCGGAGTTGGGAGCATAATTTTTCTGGAGCTTAAAATATTTTCGCCACGAGATTTTATATGTGCGTTGTAAAGTTGTGAAAAATACAAAAGTCCGCGCAGAGGCATGTTCGGATTGAAACTACTTTGCTGCTCGTAAAGGTTCATTTCGTTGTCGACGATAAAAGACACGTCATTGTGCATAGAAATGTAGATTACATTTTCGATAGTGTTGATTTTAAGCGCGTCGGGGTCGGTGTAATGTGTGCCATTTAGCGCGTTGTAAAGGTCTAGGCGCCATCGTTTACTTTGTTCACTATCGCGGCCAAAGATAAAGGTAAATAATCGGTCTTTGAACTTTTTCTGATAATTTGACATTTTTAACCTCAATTTTTTTTAGAAAACTCTCTATATATTTATTCGTATAAAAGTCCCCATTTTCGGCAAAGTTTTTGAAAAAAGTTGTAAAAAAATACACATGTCAGTTTTGCTTGTCAAAACTGAGGGGAAGCCTAGAACGCATTTTCATTGTAAAAAGGCACATAATGGCTTCCCTAGGGTAAGGTACCACTTTTTAAGGGGTAATCTTTTCCGTAAGGAAAAGAAATTTAATTCGGTTTTACCGAAGAAAAAAACAATGAAGTTTTAAAACTATGAAACTTACAAAAATTTTATTTGGCGCCGTTGCTGCAGTGGCAGTTATGGGATTAGTATCTT
>JAFNQK010000303.1 GCA_017386165.1 Treponema sp. | reverse complement strand
GAACCTGTACTGATTATTTATATATAAATCGCGAAGAAGATATGGGTGTCGAGGGACTAAGAAAAGCAAAACTGTCATACAAGCCGACAGTAGTCCTGGATAAATTTTACGGAACGGTAACAAAATAATGCTTTCAAAAATTCTTTCAAAATCGGACTGTGCCTCGTGTAAATTCTGCTGTTCATTCCGCAGACAGAGTTTGTGGGAAACACCTCTGTTTACAAAGGAAAGTGCCGCTCTATTAAGCAAAAAGTTTCCTTCTGTAAAGTTTAAAAGCTCTGGTTCTAACATGCTTACCATAGACCTTGATGACTTATACAAAACAAACGACAGTGAAGAAGAAGTGCCTTGTCCTTTTTTGGATGAACATAAAGGTTGTGAGTTAAATGCAGAAGAAAAACCCTTTGACTGCAGTATCTGGCCGTTACGCGTAATCCGTGTGGAAGATAAATTGAAAGTAGCGCTAACTCCCACTTGTCCTGCAATAAATAAAGTTCCTCTCGAAAAAGTAAAGACTTTGGTAAAAAGGGAGCTTGGACAAAAAATTCATGAACAGGCACAATTACATCCAGACATGGTAAAAGAGTTTAAAAAAGACTTCATTATTTTGGAGTAGTTCCCTACAAAAATATAGATTATTGATAAAAAAAGTGTTCTAAATTCTCAAAAGCTATGATATAATCGTATGAAGAGTTTGTCAGTAATTTCTCAAAAGAGGAGCGTACTGCATGGCTAGAAGGGAACCAAGACCTCCCACAAAAACCATACTTAAGCGGATTAGCGTTTTTTTGCTTTTGCTTACCTTGTATGCGGTTACCTCCGCTATGGTGACGATTGTTGCCCGTACGCCAGGATCCTTTTCAATCTTTGGCGCTACGATAAACTATAGCACTCTTACGGGCATACTTACTTCTCTGGCAAACACATTTATTATTTTTCTTGTTGTCTTTTTCCGTAAGCCAGGTTTTTACACAACACTCGCCATTTTAATGATTCAGTTTCCGGTAATTCTTGTGGGATTTATTAAAATGCAAAGTACAAGAACTTTGCCAGGTATTTTTACTAATCTCTTTACCATCATAGCTATAATCGTTATTTTCTTGAACAATCAGCGCATAGAAAAATATCAAAGACGCATACGCGAACAAGCAGTAACAGATGAACTTACTGGACTGTCAAATCGTTTTGCAATTTCTGAACGCATGGAATTCCTTAAAAAAGAAGGTGAACGGTTTGCCTTTGTTTCAATCGACCTCAACAACTTTACCAGCATCAATGATACAATGGGTCACGAAACAGGAAGCAAAGTTCTTATTGAAGTTGCCAACCGCTGGAAAGAACTTGCAGCATCAAGAAAAACAAAAACTGTTGATTATGTTGCCCGCCTTGGTGGTGATGAATATGCAATTCTTATCCGCAAGTATGCTTCTCCATTAGATATTATGGAAACACTTACTGCGTATGAAGCAGAACTTGAACGAAAGATAACAATAGATGACTGTGACCTTTTCTTAACGGCAAGTTATGGCTATGCAGAGTATCCTGCAGACATAGATGACATAGATACCTTGCTTGTAAATGCTGACATTGCACTGCATGAAGTAAAACGTCAGGGCGGAATAAACCGTGTGTTGCATTTTACACCTGATCTGGTTAAGGCAGAACGCAAACTTGAAGTAGAACGTAAGTTACGCGCTACACTTGATAACGATGCTATGTGCTTTAACCTGCAGCCACAGTATGACATTTCTCATAAACTGCGCGGATTTGAAATTCTTGCACGCATGAAAGACAGTGACGGTTCATTTATTAGCCCGGTAGAATTTATTCCTGTAGCAGAAAAAGCCGGACTGATAGATAAGCTTGATATTCAGGTATTCAAAAAAGCAGCCTGCTTTATGAGTGAAAAAATTAAAAACGCTGGTGCAGACATCACCCTCAGTACAAACATATCTGTCCGTCATCTGATGAAAAATAATTTTATTGATGAAATAAAAGAAGTGATAGAGGTTTCCGGAATTCCTGCAGATCATCTTGAAATTGAAATCACCGAATCAATCATGATCGATTCCGCAGAAAAAGCTTTACAGCGCATTGATGAAATCAGAAAACTTGGCATCATGGTTGCAATAGATGACTTTGGTACGGGATACTCGTCGCTCAGTTATTTAAACAAACTGCCGGCTAACCTGCTTAAGATTGATAAATCATTTATTGATGTAATGAATTCAACTGAGTCAGCAAAAAAATATGTTGCCGCAATTATTTCAATCGGTCACATTTTGAACCTTGAAGTTATTTCTGAAGGTGTTGAAACCCCCGATCAGCTTGAAACGCTGCAAAACATTGGTTGCGACTATATTCAGGGTTACATCTGGGGAAAACCGCTTTCACCCGAAGACGCAGAAAAACTGGTAACCGTATAAAATGCTGTATGTAATGCGACACGGAAGAACTGACTGGAATGATTTGCACAAGCTGCAGGGTTCGACCGACATTCCGTTAAATGAAACCGGAAGACAGATGGCACAAAAAGCTCATGATGAATATGCGTCTGTTCATTTTGATGTATGTTTTTGTTCGCCGCTTGTACGTGCACTTGAAACTGCTCAGATTTTGCTGCGTGACCGCAACATTCCCATCGTAACGGATGAACGTCTTAGGGAAATGGGTTTTGGCTCTTACGAAGGAATCGAAAACAGTTTTGATGTTCCGCCGATAGATGTATTTTTTAAAGACCCCGCACACTATGTTGCACAGGACGGAGCAGAACCTTTTGAACATTTGTTTGCACGCACCGGAGAATTTCTTGACGAAAAAGTAAAGCCGCTGCTTGCACAGCAAAAAGATGTGCTCATTGTTGGTCACGGTGCAATGAATGCAAGTATCATCTGTCAGATGAAAAAACTTCCGCTTGAACAATTCTGGAGTGGCGGACTGCAAAACTGTAAGCTTTTAAAAATAGAATAAGTGAACGCGAGAGGATTTGTAAATGGATATAATCGACAAACGGATAGATGACGGAAAAGCTTTTGACTGGGGAAGAACTTCTTCCGATTACGCAAAGTTTCGAGACATTTATCCGCCGGTGTTCTATCAGAAAATTGTAGATAGAGGTTTGTGTGTTGCTCCGCAGCGTGTACTTGATTTAGGAACTGGCACAGGTGTACTTCCCAGAAACATGTATCGCTTTGGTGCAGCGTGGACCGGTACCGATATTTCTCCTGAACAGATAGAACAGGCACAGCGTCTTTCTGAAGAAGCGGGAATGAACATAGAATATCAGGCTGTCTCTGCAGAGAACATAGATTTTTCTCCTGAATCTTTTGATGTCATTACTGCCTGTCAGTGTTTCTGGTATTTTGATCACGAAAAAGTGTTGCCGCATCTGTCTAAGCTTTTAAAACGAAACGGTAAGCTTTTGATTTTATACATGGCATGGCTTCCTGAGGATGATGTGATTGCGGGAAAAAGTGAAGCGCTTGTTTTAAAATACAACCCGAAGTGGTCTGGTGCAGGAGAAACAAGACATCCCATCTGGATTCCTGATGTTGCATACAAAAATTTTACCTTACGCGAGCACGAAGAATACGATGTGAAAGTTCCGTTTACACAGGAAAGCTGGCACGGAAGAATGAAAGCCTGTCGTGGAGTAGGAGCCTCTCTAAACGCAGAAGAACTTTCTTCTTGGGAAGAAGAACACAAAGCATTGCTTAAAACACTGCCACAACAGTTTGATATTCTGCACTATGCGGCGTTAGCGGTGCTTGAGAAAATAGATGGATAAAACCTATATCGCAATTGATTTAAAATCGTTTTATGCCTCTGTTGAATGCAGGGAACGGGGACTTGATCCGTTAACAACAAAACTTGTTGTAGCAGATGCAAGCCGTACCAGTAAAACCATTTGTCTTGCGGTAACTCCTGCGCTAAAAGTATACGGACTTTCTGGCCGTAGCAGACTGTTTGAAGTTGAAGCAAAAGCAAAACAGATTAAGCGTCAGACAGGAAAAGAACTTGAATACATAACGGCTGTTCCGCGCATGTCCCTGTACATTCAGTATTCAGCAAAAATTTACAGCATCTATTTAAAATATTTTGCTCCCGAAGATATTCATGTGTATTCGATAGATGAAGTGTTTATTGATGCAACATCGTATCTTTCGTTTTACAACCTGACCGCAATTGAACTTGTCTCAAAGGTAATACAGGACATTCTTTCTGAAACGGGAATTACTGCAACTGCAGGAATTGCGCCAAACTTATATCTGTGTAAAATCGCCATGGACATTCAGGCAAAACATATTCCGGCAGACAGTAACGGAGTTCGCATTGCTCAGCTTGATGAAATGTCGTATCGCCGTGAACTGTGGTCGCACAAACCAATTACTGACTTCTGGCGCATTGGTCACGGAACTGCACGAAAACTTGAAAAGCGTTTTATTTTTACCATGGGGGATTTAGCGCGTGTGTCACTTGCGGCTCCCGATGTTCTGTACAAAGACTTTGGAATTGATGCAGAAATTTTAATCGATCATGCGTGGGGCAGAGAAAGCGTTGGCATGAAAGAAATAAAAAGCTATCGTTCCAGTGCAAAAAGTTTGGGAAGCGGACAGGTGCTTCATTGTGCATACAGTTTTGAAAAGGCACGGATTATTGTACGCGAAATGGCAGAAGCACTTGCCCTTGATTTGTTCCAAAAGAAACTGATTACTTCTTCTATTACACTGCATGTTGGTTACGATGTAGAAAGTCTGAATGTTTCCGGATTCGACGGAGAAATTGTAAACGATTATTATGGACGACCGGTTCCAAAACCCGCTCACGGTACGCTCAGTTTTGGTGCACTGCGTGGAGAAACAAATTCTTCTTCTCAGATTGTAAATGCGGCAGAACAGTTGTTTGCAGAAATTGCAAATCATTCCTGGCTGGTGCGAAGAATAAACATTACGGCAAACAATACAAAACCTGCGCAGGAACGGCAGCCGGGACTTTTTGACGAAACGTTTGATTCAGAAAAAGAAGACAATTTGCAGCAGGCACGACTGAAAATCATACAGAAGTTTGGAAAGAATGCACTTCTTAAAGGAACCGATTATGAAGAAGGAGCGACAACCCGTGACCGCAATGCACAAATCGGAGGACATAAAGCATAAGCATGGAAATAAATTTGTATGATGATATAATCAACACTGAATGGAATGAAAGCTCTCTTAAAAACCGCATGAGTGTAAATCAGCGTGCAAAAATATTTTTACCCTTTGCCGCCCTTACCGGATATGAAGATGAACTGGATAAAACGCTTGCAAAAGAAATAGAAAACATGAAACAGAGGACAAGAAAATATGAAGAATGAAAGAACACTGGTGCACATCATTGAACAGCAGACAGAAATCCTTTTTAAAAATCTTGAAGATCAGGTTGCCGGTGCAGAACTGGAACGCATACTTGATGCGGTAAACAATTCGCGTTATTTGTTCCACATGATTCATTCTGCGGATAAGTATTTTATAAATCCGTATGATTATACGTACGACAAAAATACAGCGGGCGGTGTTGATGAAAACTACAGCATCATTTCTGAATCCCGCGAAGGATATATTCCTGACGACGGATTTGTAATTCCGCGCGAAACACTTGTTTCATATCTTGCGGCCGTAAAGCAAAAAGTTATGACTTATTTGTCACTTCTTACTGATGCTGAACTTTCCGAAAAACCGGTAAACTGTCCGCATACAAAACTTGCACTGGTGCTGGGCCAGTTCCGGCATGCAATGATTCACTGCGGTATGTCAGAAGCGGTTACGTTTGAAAGTCAGGGAAAATGGCTTGCGTACACCGGATTCAGTTACATTAAGAATTAACGCGTACGGTCAACTCCACGAAGCGTAGGTACCATTCTGTCAGCGTATGTGTTAGACTTTTTTGTAAGGAGGTCATCATGGTTGAAAATTATGTAACGGGAAAGGTTATAAAAAAACTTCGTGAGCAGAAAAAACTGACACAGGAAGAACTGGCGCAAAAAATTTTTGTGACGTCAAAAGCAATCAGTAAGTGGGAAACAGGACAGGGCTTTCCTGATATCAGTCTTGTTGAACCGCTTGCAAAAGCACTGGACATTTCTGTTATTGAGCTACTTTCGGGAACGTATGTTACGAATACAAACAAGATCAGCAATCTGCGTAAAAGTAAATTTTATGTATGTCCTGTGTGCGGAAATGTAATCCATTCAATCGGAGAAGGAATAATCAGCTGTTGTGGAATTACCTTGCCGCCGCTTGAAGCAGAGAACGCAGAAGAAAACGATCAGGCGCATACAATTCATCTGGAAAAAACAGAAGATGAATACTATGTTTACTTGAATCATCAGATGACGAAAGAACATTTTATTTCTTTTATTGCTGCAGTTTCTGATAACGCGGTTCAGTTTATAAAACTATATCCGGAACAGAATGCAGAAGCCCGATTTAAAAGAGACGGTGTTCAGTTTGTGTATGCTTTTTGTAATCATCACGGATTATTTAAGTTGAAAGTTTTATAACAAACTGATAAGGTTTAAACATGCAGACATTTATTGCACAGCATTTTTCAAGCGGTACATACCAGCTTGCAGAGTCTCCGTTTTACGATTACCGGACAAAAACACTTTCCTGGGTCGATATACCTGCAGGAAAATTTTATACTTCGGGAAATGATGGAACTGATGCAGTAAAGTTTTACTGTTTTGGTCAGCCGACAGGTGCTGCGGTTCCCGCAGAAAAAGAGGGAGTGTATGTTGTTGCTGCAGCTGACGGTTTGTATCTGTATGAAAAAGAAACAGTCCGTTTGTTAAATAATCTTTCTGAATACTACAAAAGCTATCAGCGTTCCAATGATGCAAAGGCAGACAGTGCAGGAAGATTATGGTTTGGCTCTGTTGTTAACGATGATGAGCATGAAGCAAGTGGAAATTTATTCTGTCTGGATGGAGGAAATATTTTTTGCAGACAGAAAGATACAAAAATTTCTAACGGCATGGCATGGAGCAGTGACCTGAAAAAATTTTATTTTTCTGATTCTCTTTGTCATGCTGTTTTTTTGTACGACTATGATGCTACAACAGGAGATATTTCAAACAGGACTGTTTTGTTTACCGTTCAGACTGGACTTCCTGACGGAATGTGTATAGATGCGGAAGATAATCTGTGGGTTGCAATCTGGGGCGGTAACCGCATAGAAAAGCGAAGGTCAAAAGACGGAACTTTACTTGCAACCGTATCCGTAGACTCTAAAAACGTAACGTCCTGCTGTTTCTTTGGCAGCAAACTGGACACACTTTTTATAACCGCATCCGACCGGCTGTTTACCTGTAAGGTTGATTGTATCGGTAAACATTGTGATGTGGCGAAAGTGTTTTCTTACATTACAGTTAATCAAACCGAATACAAAATCATCAGTCTGCTCGGAAAAGGTAAAGGCGGCTATTCTTATCTTGCAGAAGATGATGATGGAAAAAAATATGTAGTAAAACAAATTCACCACGAACCCTGCAGCTACTATCACTTTGGAAATAAAATCGAAGCGGAACAAAATGATTACAAGCGTCTGTGTGATGCAGGAATCAGAATCCCAAAAATGATTTCGATAGATGTTCAGCAGGAAAGAATTGTAAAAGAATATATAGAAGGCAAGACCATATTCGATCTGGTAAAAGATGATTCAATGAAAGATATGTATGTTGATCAGGTACGCGCAATGGCAGCGCAGGCAAAGTCAGCAGGATTGAATATAGATTATTTTCCGACAAACTTTGTGGTGTCAGAAAACAGCGGTACTGCAGGAACACTTTTTTACATTGATTACGAATGCAACAATTACATGGATGAATGGAATTTTGAAAACTGGGGAATCAAATACTGGTCAAAGACTCCTGAATTCATGGAATATGTTCAGAAGAATAAAGCAGAGTAATGAAAGAGGAAAAAGGGATGTATATTCTTGCAGTGAATCTATTTGCTGTTTTTATCACCCTTGTGTGGTTGAGACATTAGTTGTTGCACTGCATCATTCCAGCCATCCTGATCATACTCACCCAGATATTTTTCAAGTCCTTTATAGAAATCAATAGTTTTCAAATAGTCTTTTGCTAATTGAAATCCATTATCATCTCCGAGAGATTTTCCTTTCATAAAATTCTTGAATTCCTCATACCAGGCGGGATCTGCAGAGGTTTCTGTTGCCCACATATATGGATTCATCTCGCTTAGAAATTGTCCAAGAGTCTCGTTTTTATTTTCCTCCCAACAGCTATCCAGCATTAGGTAAATCAATGAAAAAAATTCAAAATTGTTCATATTGCTCTATTAACTCCTTTTTTTAGGTTTGATTGTTGGTTTTGTTGTAGTCTTAGATCCTTCCGGTTTGGTAGGAGCAGAAAGACCTGTACTTGGATTCCATTCAATAGGCGTGCGATTATAACCACCATTTTGAATGACTCCATTTCTTACACTTACCCAATGTTGACCACCATTTCTACAAGTCTCAACATACCAATCATTTCCGTGTTTATCTGTTCCTACATAAAGGGACGGATCATTTGCAATTCGTTGCAAAGTTGCTCTGTTTTTCGCTGTATCAACTAAATGCCCACTTGTTCTCCTGAATATATGACTTAATTGGCTAGGGTTCGTAGGTAGCGAATTGATAGCAGAAGAATGGCCTGTACTTCCGCTCGTTCCCGAAAAAAGACCACTGCTTTCTTTGCTCATACGGCATCACCGGCAACAGCCTTTTTTCTATTCCTTGCAGTCTGATATGATTTTACCACAATTCCTTGAGCTTGTAAGTCCCTAAAGAACTTATAGCGGGCGGAACCGTAAACCAGAATAATTTTCGGCTGGAGTTTTTGTACCATTATCTTAAGATAATGCTCATACTCAGGCCAGTTAACAGAATGCCTTAAATCACTTGCAATAACACCAAGACACACGACACTGTTTTTTGGGATTCCCTTAAAACAAATATCAATCGTATCAGGACTCCACCGTACATTATTGATTACATTAATTCCCTGTGTAGAACACCAGAAACCGAATGTTCTCATTCTGTAAGTATTCCAGGCTTTTAATGGTGTCGGAAAATCCTTATAGGTTGAAAAATCCGGGCTTATGATACCAGAGAAATGCTTTATTATTTCAATGGCCTTGTTGTAGTTGTTCCATATTCCCCTGGGTCCATCGAATAACCAGTCATCGCAGTAAAAGCATATATAAGCATCATACTTATAACTTACATTCTGATTTTTCATTTTGTTATGAATTCTTACAGCCTCAACCCAGGTTATAAGGTCTGTAGGAATCTCAACTTTTGCAGTAGGACAGTCGGGAATATCACCCTTGTTCCATTTGCAACCTTTTGCCATAAAGGCATTCCAAATGTCACGGATACCATTGCGTTTTCCGTAATTTTTAATTTTCTTCATAAGCTTTGTCTCCTGAAGAATTTGGGAGAAAAATCAATACCTTATGGAAATCCCTGACAAGAAGGGTCTCCAACAATGATATTGAAATTTGCTTACAAAGCCGATAAATTAGAGTAGACAATGGTTTGGCGATTATTGTCTGGTCTCCGTTTACCGGCTGGCCGACTTCCACTCTGGTAGTGCAAATGCCAGATGTGGAAGTTTTTATGTTGCTATTTTTAGTCCACGTCATACGTGAAACCTCCTTGTTTCATATCAATTGCTCATACAGTAATATATAAATATTAAATCTTCAAACATTCGTTCAAATCGTATTTTTACAGACGTTCTCTTAAGTATTCTCTAATGGTTTTTGGTGAAACATGCATTTTGTGTGCTACAGTTTTTTTGATTTCTGAAACTCTCATATTTGGAGCTTTTTCCATTATTTCATCATAAAGTTTGTAACATTGACATTTATTCAGCTCCCTCTGAGTTCTTTTTTCATTAGAACCCGTTCGATATTTTTTGATTGGTTTTTTGGCTTCTTCAGTCTTAATTCTCTTGAGGAATACTTTTGTTAACCTTAACTCATATTTTAAATTGTGTATTTCGTTCTTTAATTCGTAAAATACTTGTTTACTTTCTGGCGAGAGAAATAAGGCTTTATCATTTGTTGGTGTAATTTCAGATTCTTGTTCGATTTTAATAACAGGTATTCGAATTTTAGGTATTGTAATTTGGTTAAAAGGTACATCAATAGTTTTTGAAATTGTATTAACATTGTCTAAAATTGGTTGTAAATTTCTTACTGTTTCATAAACAGGTTCCAAGTGGTTTTGTATATTTTCCATATATACTGTTATAGGTCGTATCATTTCAAATTTCTCCTCAAATATTTTTGCGAATGGATTTTCTTTGTTTAGAGATACTAACATACTTCGTAATGCTTCTTGATAAGATAAAACTTCTGTCATTACATTTTCCTTTAAATTTAATTCTTTCATTTTCCACCTCGTTATTCTCTCCGAGGTATAATATATATGCTTTATTTCTTGCCGTCAAATTTTTCATTTAAAGGTATGATATTAATAAATTCATAAATCGGGACATATAATCATATTTTGTGCTATACTATTGCCATGCACTATGTAAACGCTAAGACAATTCTGATTCCCCGCAGTATGAACATTTACCGCGGATGTACGCATGGCTGCATTTACTGTGACTCAAGAAGCAAATGCTATCAGTTTACGCACGACTTTGAAGATGTAGAAGTTAAACAGAATGCACCCGAACTTTTAGAAGAAGCACTCAGAAAAAAACGCAAGCGCTGTATGATTGGAACCGGTTCTATGACAGACCCGTATATTCCGCTTGAAAAAGATTTATGTCTTGTGCGCCGTTGTCTTGAAATAATCGAAAAGCACAGCTTTGGTGTTGCCGTTCAGACAAAATCAGATCTGGTGCTGCGCGATCTTGATCTTCTGGAAAAGATAAACCGTAAAGCTAAGGCAGTAGTTCAGATGACGCTTACGACTGCGGATGATGTTCTGTGCAGTCAGATAGAACCTGCGGTCTGTGTTACCAGCCGGCGCTTTGAAGTTCTTAAGGAATGTAATGATCGCGGCATACCGACAGTTGTCTGGTTTAGTCCGCTTCTTCCGTTTGTAAATGATACAAAAGAAAATGTTGAACAGATTGTCGATTACTGTGTGCGCGCAAAAGTTCATGCCATCATTTGTTTTGGAATAGGGCTTACTTTACGCGAAGGAAACAGAGAATATTTTTATGCTGCACTGGACAGACTTGCAAAAAAAGATGTACGCTTTTGTGGTCTTAGGGAACGGTATGCAAGGACATTCGGTAACAGTTATGTTGTTTCAAGTCCGCAGGAACGTATGCTGATGGAACATCTTGTTACTCTGTGCCGCAAAAACAATATCATCCTGGGAACTGATTCCGTTTTCAAATGGATGGAAGAATTTCCTGAAGATAAAATGCAGCCGGGATTGTTTTAGGAGTGTGTATGATTCAGATTTTTGGAACGAATAAATCGTTTGACTGTAAGTCGGCACAGCGGTTTTTCAAAGAACGCAGAATACCGTTTCAGTTTATTGATTTAAAAGAAAAACAAATGTCTCCCGGAGAATTTGATTCTGTGGTGCAGGCTCTGGCACAAAGTTCAGGAAATCGGGAACAGGCAGTCGAAGCGTTGACAGATAAAAATTCAAAAGAGTATTCAAGCATAGCCTATCTTGATGACAGCGAAAAAGAACAGAAACTGTTTGACAATCAGGCTCAGCTTTTAAAACTTCCCGTCTGTCGCAATGGCAAAACACAAGCTACGGTCGGCATGCAGCAGAAGATCTGGGTATCCTGGAAGTAGGGTGATAGTGTCACTATCAGGCAGCGGGCATTCCAACCCCTCCCCACTTGACGCTTTGTTAAATACTTCTTACAATTTGTTACTATGGATAGCAACGAGGCTTTCGAGAAAATACTGCGTGCATTTGAGCAATATTACACGGTTAAAACGCAGGATGTGACTCCCCCTTTCTGTGCAGAGGCAGAATTCCGGTCACACAACGAACAGTATTTTCTGGTAAAGTCTGCAAAAGTTGCTGATATAGACTCCAACGACTTTGTTTTTTTTGCAAAAGAACAATCCCTGACAGTAAATCAGCTTTCTCACCTGGAACAAACCGCATGGCAGACAGGTCTTTCGCGGGTAACTCCGTATTACGGTCACCGCAATTCTGACGTAACGCTTGTGATTGTTGCCGATACAATTGAAGCTGATGCATTTAAACGGGTCAAAAAGCTGAAGCATTACAAATCATATAAATTCAGTCTGTTTGGCTGGAGTAGTTTTAGGGCAGTTGCTTACGAAACTTCTTCGGGAAAGGTCACGTATAATATGCGTGGTTCTGACTTAAAGAAGCTGGTAAGTTAAGCATAATCTTTTCGAGGAGGAAAAGTATGGTAGCATTACTGATTATAGTTGCTGCAATCGTTTTGCTTTTCTGTGGCTATGTTTTCTATGGCTCATGGCTTGCAAAACAGTGGGGTATCGACCCCAAGAAAAAGACACCTGCTGTTGAAAAGGCAGACGGTGTGGATTATGTTTCCGCAAAACCGGCAGTTTTGATGGGACACCACTTCTCTTCTATTGCTGGTGCAGGTCCGATTAACGGTCCTATTCAGGCAGCAGTTTTTGGATGGGTTCCGGTATTCCTGTGGTGTGTTATTGGCGGAATTTTCTTTGGCGGATTGCAGGACTTCGGTTCACTGTTTGCATCTGCACGCAATGATGGAAAATCTGTTGGCGAAATTATTAAAACGTCAATGGGTAAGACATCAAAGAAACTGTTCATTATCTTTGCACTTCTGGTTCTGATTCTGGTTATTGCATCATTCGTAAATGTTGTTGCAGGAACCTTCTTTACCGCTGACGGACGCTTTGGTATTGTATCAAACCCCACCGGTAACCAGAGTACCGCAATGGTTTCTGTACTGTTCGTTCTGCTTGCAGTTATCTACGGAATCCTTACCAACAAATGTGGACTTAAGACACTGCCCGCAACCATTATTGGAATTGCAGGAATCGTTCTTTCTATTTTTGTTGGACTGAACTACGGTCTTGCTATGAGCCGCACTGCATGGATTGTATTCATTGGTGTTTACATTACCATTGCATCACTGCTTCCTGTTTGGATCCTTCTGCAGCCTCGTGACTATCTGTCTTCGTTCCTTCTGTACGGAATGATGGCACTGGCACTGGTTGGTATTGTTGTTTCTGCTGTTACCGGAAACGCAACATTTGATCTTCCTGCATTTACCGGATGGAAAGCATCTATTGGACCTCTGTTCCCTGCACTGTTCATTACTGTTGCCTGTGGTGCATGTTCTGGATTCCACTCTCTGATTTCTACTGGTACAACTGCTAAGCAGCTTGACAACGAAAAGAACGCAAAAGCAATCGGTTACGGTTCAATGCTGATTGAATCTGCACTGGGAATTATTTCGTTGATTGCTATCGGTATGGTTTCTAAGACCTTTATCGTAGACGGAAAATTCGTTGGTGCACCGCCAGTTGCATTTGCAAGTGGTATTGCTTCTATGTTCAGCGTAAGCGAAACAACAGTATACAAGACAATCTACACACTGCTGACACTTGCTGTTTCTGTATTTGCACTTACTTCTCTTGATACCGGTACTCGTCTGAGCCGCTTTATGTTCAGCGAACTGTTCCTTAAAGAGAACGAAAAGTCTTACAAAGACGCTTCTGGTGTACGCAAAGTACTTGCATTCCCCCTGTTTGGAACCGTACTGATGGTAGTTATTGGTTGTGTTCTGGGTGGACTTTCACTGTCTCAGATCTGGGGTCTGTTTGGTGCTGCAAACCAGCTTCTGGCAGGTATTGCACTGATGGCAGTTGCTGCATGGCTTGGAAACGTTGGAAAGAACAACAAAATGTTCTACATTCCGACTATCTTCATGCTTGCTGCAACCCTGACACAGCTTGTTCGCACGGTAATTACAAAAGTTACCAATATGGCTGCTGGTGTAGAAGGTGCTTTCCACTGGGGTAACTGGTTCCAGCTGATCTTTGCTGCTGCAATGACCGTACTGGCAGTTGTTCTGGTAATTGAAGGTGCTAAGACATTCGGCAAACAGCTGAAGTCTAAGAAAGCCTAAGTAAACGCGTAAGAGTTTTTCTAACGCACATACACCCGCTGGTTTCTTCTTTGGAGGAGACTGGCGGGTTTTTTTTGCCTTATCATTAGATGATAGTTTTGATTGTTACAATAGCCAGTATATAACCTGACAGTTTAGGAAAAGGAGTTGTCTATGGAAAGAACACTGGAATCAATCAAAAGAACACGCCGTGAAGCAAAAATGTTTTC